>JAIPGO010000054.1 GCA_021736135.1 Candidatus Cloacimonadota bacterium | reverse complement strand
GAAATATATGATCTACTGAATATCACTGTTAAAACAGATCGAAAAATAACTAAAAATACTATTCAAAAGTAGTGCCCAAATTGAAAATTCGATCATTATATACCAATAACTTAGCTACGTTTTGTCGAAAGATGGGTTAGTAAAAATAGGATAGAATAATTCTATAAAAATAATAAAATAGCCAAAAATGAACATTAGCATCTATATTATATAATGGCAAACGATTAGATATCGTGTTTCATGTAATTTCTTTCATAAATAGATAGGTTTATTTCTGCTCTTAGCACCTGCGAAACTTAAGTAAAGTAATATTTAGGATTTATTTCTCATAATTCCCTGTACGCTATACAAATATATCCCTTTCAGAGAAATGATACTCCACAACAAGCGAGATATTTAAAATTTCGGGGGGATGCGAATTGAAAAAAATTAACTCATTGACAAATCCCACAAACTTCCGTAAAAGAGAATAGTATTGATATTTAGTAGGAAATCTCAGATATGAGAGGTGAAATGGTTTTTCGGGAACTTATTCAGAATATGCTATTGCTGATAGTATTCAGTTATCTTTACAGCATTATTTACAGGTTCAGGGAAAAAACTCACCCTTACTTATATAACATACTCTCCGGCTTATTATTCGGCTCGATTGCAATTCTGGGCATGATATTTCCATTTGTATTTACTGAAGGAGTAGTATTCGATGGTCGCTCTATCATCATCTTTATTTCCGGAATGTTCGGCGGACCAGTTACTTCCCTGATAGCATCCATCATGACAGTCTGTTTCCGAATCTTGATGGGTGGCGCCGGAGCCGGGACGGGAACTGGCGTGATCTTATCTTCTGCTCTTACAGGAGTTATTTTTTATTACCTCATAAAATCTGAGCGAGTCAAGTGTAATACTTTTAATATCTACCTGTTCGGACTATTTGTTCACATTGTGATGATACTCTGGATGTTCACTCTGCCTCAGTCTGTAAGATTCAATGTTTTGAATAATATAACCATACCGGTCCTCATCATTTATCCCCTGGTTACAGTATTGATTGCGGGTATGCTTGCCGATCAGGAACACAAAGCTGAAATGGAAGCTAACCTGCTGAATAGCCGTAAACGCCTGGAAGCCGCCCAGGGCATAGCCAGGATGGGACACTGGGAATATAACCTTAAAACCGGGGACTTCATAACTTCGGGTGGATTACGTAAAATACTTCATTTCCCTGCTGATTACCGCTGCCTGAGACTGGAGGAATTGCGGCAATACATTGTAATTGCAGACAGAGAAACGGTAAATGCTGCTTATGAGGAAGCAAAAAAACAACAAAAACCATGCAATTTAGAGTACAGAATGCAAACCGGTGATAAAAATGAGATCTACGTTAATGAGATATGTCAGACGGAATATGATGAAGCAATGCACCCGCTGCGGCAGTTTGGTATTATTCAGGATATCAGCAGTCGTAAAGAAGCTGAATTAAAACTCCAGCAGAGCGAAGAACGCTATCGCAGTCTCTTTCGCAGCATCCGGGATGCTCTGATAATTATTGATCAGCAGCAGCATATTATTGATTGTAATCCCACTTTTTCTGACTTATTTGGCTACGATTGCGATGAAATAAGAAATAGAGAACTGAATCAAATTTTTACTGAACACCAATTTCAGGAACTGTCATCCCATCCCGAAACTTTCCAGCTTGTAACAAGGAGTTTCCTGACTAAAGCCGGCCGCCGCTTTGCCGGTGAGATAAAAGTTTCTCAATTGATTACCAATGATCTGGGAACAGGATTCATTATCATGATAAGAGATGTTACCATTCAGCAGGAAACTGCTACCAGGCTGGATGAATATAAAAATAATCTGGAAGAAAAGATCAAGGAAAGAACTCATCAATTGGAAGATAAAAACAAAGAGCTTCGCGAATTGAATGCAGTTTTCATCGGCAGAGAATTCCGCATCAAGGAATTAAGAGAAAAAATAAAGGAAATGGAATCACGAAATGATGCTTAGGAAATATTTTGGCAAATGAAAGTATGCTCCTCACTTTAATTAACAACCTTGATCTAAGTATCAGGTTTTATGACCTTCAGGGCAAAATTCTACTCTTTAATAATATTGCAGCAGCCAGTTGGGGGGGGAAACCGGCAGATTTTGCCGGGAAAAAACTCTCGGAGCTCTATTCAGAGAAGTATTATCAAACCTTTAATGAAAGGGTGGAAATCACAAAAGAATCACTTAACTCTCAAACTTATCTTGATACCAGAGAGCTTTCGCCCGGCAATATTCACTGGTATAGATCAACATATTCACCTATGTTTGATGATGATGGTCATCAGACGGGAGTCCTGATCGTAACGGAAGATATCACCTCTCAGAAACGGACAGAAAAAGATAAGATCACAAGCGAAACTGCATATCAGACTCTATTCGAGCACATGGCTCAGGGCGTATTCTACCAGAAAGCTGATGGGCAACTGACTGATGTTAATCAAGCTGCCCTGGATATTTTCGGCATCAGCAAAGACGAATTTCTGGGCAGAACATCCCTGACGCCGGAATGGAGAGTAATAGATACTGATGGCAATCTCATCACCGGTGATGCTCATCCTTCCATGAAGGCTCTTAAATCAGGTAAACCTGTTTCTATGACCGTGGGCATATTTAATCCCCTGAAACAAGACTATGTCTGGGTAATTGCTAATGGCATACCTCAGTATCATGAGCTGCAGGAAGAACCATATCAGGTTTTTATCACCATGCATGACATCACGCGTCAGAGACAGGCCGAAGAGGAAATAAAAAAATACCAGAAAAACCTGGAGTCACTGGTGAAGGACAGAACCTTAGAACTGGAAGAAAAAAATATTGACCTGCAAAGTTTTAATAAGCTGTTTGTCGGCAGAGAATTCCGTATCAAGGAATTGCGTGATGAAGTGGCAAAATTGAAAGCCAAATTGACTGAACATAATATCAGATTTTGATGAATGATCATTTAGAGGCGAAAATTTGAAGATTATTGAACTGTGGAAAAAGACACGTTTCCATCTTCTAACACTCAGCTTCCGCTCCCAAAACACAGAAGCTGATTTTCAGAAGGATTACTATTCACATTCAATAGTATATCTTCGATTTGCCTTCCTTTTTGGCATGATCTTTTACGCTCTATATGCCCTGCTTGATTACCGCATTGTAGAAAATTACAAGGTTTTCTGGTATATCCGATTCACGATAGTTATCCCTGTGATATTGCTGGTTTTCCTGCTTTCATTCAGCCGCAGATTTCATCGTTACTGGCAGATTGCCATCTCCATTTCCATTTTAATAGCAGGCGGTGGTATAATTCTAATGCTATACTGGGCAGAATATCCGGCAGATATAACCTATTATGTAGGACTTTTGCTGACTTTGTTTTATGGTTTTATTCTCATCAAGATGCGCTTTATTCATGCCACCATCTGCAGTTGGATACTCATTGCAGCTTATTTTATTACCATGCATGATCTCCAGATTGATGCCGACTTGAAATATACAAATTCCTTCTTTCTCATAAGTATGAATCTGGGATTCATGATTGGAGGTTACTTTCTCGAAACCAGCACCAGACTGGAGTATTATTCACGGCATCTTCTGAGTCTTGAACGCCAGAATGTGGATAAAATTAACCGTAATCTAGAAAGAACCGTACTGCAGAGAACTCGAGAAATCAAAGATATAAATGCAGAACTTCTAGAGAAAATTGAAAACCTTAACCTCACGGAAAAGGCTTTACGAGAAAGCGAAACTCAAATCAGATTAGCCTTTGACTCCACTAAAACCGTCATCTGGAGTATAGATTTTTCTCCTTTGAAATTACATATGTCCGATATTTTCTTTAAAATACTGGGCTATCCGGAGAACCTGATTCCCGATGAATTCTCCTACGATCTGTTACATGATTCCGATAGAGCAGGATTCGCAGAAATTATTGATTCACTTGTTGATGAAAAAAAAGAGAGCGCTGATCTTGAATATCGCCTGAAGTCAGCTTCCGGTGAATGGTACTGGCTGCATAGCTGGGGTAAAATTAGCGAATTTGATGGTTCCGGTAAACCGCTTTCAATGCTAGGTATCACTATCGACATTCATAAACGGAAAAAGATTGAACTGGAATTGGCTGCTTCCAAAGATGATCTGGAAAAAGCAGTTGCAGAACGTACTGCCAGTCTGCAATCCTCGCAGCATGCGCTGATGCTCATGACAGAAGACGTGAACGATACCAGTAGGGAATTGAGAGACGTTAATCAGCGACTGGCAGAAGTGAATCAGGAACTGGAATCATTTTCTTATTCCGTATCGCATGATCTCAAAGCACCTTTAAGGGCAATTGACGGCTTTTCCAAAGCGTTACAGGAAGATTACTATGAATTGCTGGATGAGACAGGAAAGGAATTTCTGCGCGCCATTCAAAACAATGCCCAGATGATGGGTAGCCTGATCAACGATCTGCTGGAATTTTCCAGACTCGGTAGAAAAACTCTGAAAATAACCGATACTGATTTTACCGAACTTTTCCAGAGTTCTTTTGAAGAATTGAAACAGAATATGCCTCATCGTGATATGTTCTTTCAGCTTCCCGATTTAGCTGTTCTGCCTGCCGATGCCAGTCTGATGCGACTCGTTATTGTCAATCTGCTTTCCAATGCGATTAAGTTCACTTCCCGACGTGACAAAACCATCATCAGGATCTCTTATGAATTAAAAGACAGCGAACATGTCTTCGCCGTAAAAGATAATGGCGTAGGTTTTAATATGGCTTATGCCAATAAACTTTTCGGCGTGTTTCAACGTCTGCACTCTACGGAAGAATTCGAAGGATATGGCGTTGGCTTATCACTGGCAAAAAGAATTATTGTCCGCCATAATGGCAAAATGTGGGCTGATGCCGAGCCTGATAAAGGAGCTTCTTTTTATTTTAGCCTGCCATTTGAAAAAAAAGAATAGACAACTTCAACACCTGAAACAATAATTTGTTCAATTAATTGGCAGGTTGAGAAATGTTAAGAAATGTTGAAATATTGTTAGTGGAAGACAATCATAGTGATGCCTTCCTCTTTCAAAGGGCTTTGCATCAAAGTAAAGTTGAAGGAGATGTTTTTATTGTGCGCGATGGTGAAGAAGCGCTGGATTATCTCTATGCCCAAAATGAGTATGCCAGTAATAGACCTTTACTGCCTAAAGTTATCTTTCTCGATCTGAAACTGCCCAAAATTAACGGTCTGGAAGTACTTGAGAATATTAAAAATGATCCCAGAACAAGATGTATCACGGTAGTGATACTCACTTCTTCCAGCGAAGAAAGCGACTTGAGAAAGGCTTATGCTCTCGGAGTGAACAGCTACCTCGTTAAACCGGTCGATATGGATACTTATTCCAAAACCATCTCTCAGCTAACGCACTACTGGTTGCAGATGAATCGAGCACCTGTTACAGGTGAGTGATAATTCTCTTAACCTTATTTTCTAAATAGCTTTCAACTCAGAATTTGTAATCTCATTAACCCGGTGCCAGATTACCCGCGCTCCCATATTTTCTGCCATCAGGATATTCTCTTGCTTATCATCAATAAACAGTGATTCTTCCCAGTTAAAATTATGCTTTTCTGCTGCCTGAACGTAAATACCCTTATCCGGTTTGATATAACCCAGTCTGCTGCTGATCATAATATCCTCATTTTGGAAAAAATGAAGAGAAGGATATTTTTCCCAGATATAAGGAAAATGCAATTCATCATTATTGGAAAGTATCATTATCCGGTATTTTTCTTTCAGCTTTTCCGCTATGGCCAGCAAAGGTTTGTTTTCCCAGAAAATATCACACCAGGCTTCTGTGAAATCCTCAATTGTCAAATCGTTATGGTAAACGCTGCTTAAACCGTTTATGAATTCCATAATTTCCAGTTCTCCGCATTCAAAAGGCTGGATAAGATGATCGGCTTCTGCCAGGCTTCGTTCTGCTCTCGCATAACCCAGTTTTTCAAAAAATAATTCAAAGTCGTAATTTATCAATACATTGCCCAGATCGAATATTATGTTTTTGATCATTTCTCCAAAAATATGGTCACCGGACCATCGTTTATTAACTGCACTTTCATATCTGCACCAAAGATGCCTGTTTCAGGCTGAAATCCCTGCACTTTTACTTTTTTTACGAATTCATTAAATAAGCGATTTGCCTCTTCCGGCTTTCCTGCTGCTTCAAATCCAGGGCGCTTGCCTCGACTGCAATCTGCATACAAAGTAAACTGCGAAACAAGCAGGATCTCTCCCTTAATATCTAGCAGATTCAGGTTCATCTTTCCTGCAGTATCTTCAAAAATCCTTAGTTCGCAGAGTTTCTTTGCCAGCCAGTCAATTTGCTCAACACCATCTTCTCTGCCAACTCCCACCAGAACCAGTAAACCCTGCCCTATCCTTGCTACCTGCCTGTTTTCCACTTCCACAGATGCTTCCAGAACCCTTTGAATAACCAGCCGCATTATAACTCCCGATAGTTTCCCGGAAATAACTTCCTTTCCACAGTTTCAATGATGATATGCAGAATAAGCATGTGCAGTTCCTGAATACGGTCGGTAGTTTTTCCGGCAGCAATATATTCCAGTTCTGCTTTTCCGGCAAGTTGACCGCCATCTTTTCCCAGCAGCAGTATCACTTTCATATTCTGCGTTTTTGCCTGTTCTACTGCCCGGATTATATTTGCCGAATTTCCACTCGTCGTTAATCCCACCAGAATATCGCCTTCTCTTCCCCACGCTTCTATTCCCCTGGCAAAGATTTCTGCAAATCCATAATCGTTGCCTGCACAGGTTATATGCGCTGCATCTGCAATCGCCATAGCCGGCAATGCTTTACGCTCCTGACGGTAGCGACCGGAAAATTCCTCGGCAAAATGCATGGCATCTGCCATACTGCCACCGTTTCCGCAGCTTAATACCTTGTTCCCTTCCAAAAATGCCATAGTGATCATTTCAGCAGCAATATTTATAAAATCCTCTAATACCACATCACCAGCCGCTTCCGCTGCCAGATCAGCAGCCATCTTCAATGCTTCTCTTATCTTTCCCATAAGCTTACCTCTTTTTTTACAACTGCAATCAGATTAATCCCCTGCAATTTGTGAAGTTTTTTCTTATTCCCCCAACTAAGAGCAAGAGTGAGACTGTTCAACATCAGGTACTCTTTTGCAGTAACATATACTGAATAATTTCAATAATACTGCACGCCTTGATGTTTTCTTGACAAATATGGTTCAAGTTGATGTCATTTATAAAGCATTAAGAAAGCGCTTCCGGTCGTTTATTTCTTCTTTTCCCCATTGGGGATATTTATTTGTAGAAAAAAGATAAGAGCATCCCTCCCCGCGACCCGCTCCGCCGGTCGCGGGGAGGGGAGGACAACATCCTTTTCTACAAATAAATAAGTCCTACGGACTAAAATTTTCTCTGATAAACCTCTTATATAAAAAGTTTTGTCAAATTTGATAATCCTGCTTAAAGCACATCAGATGTGCACTTTTTTTATCTTCGTTTTAATAATTTTGGTTATCATATAAAGAGTTACATTGAACAGTCTCGCAAGAGTTTTAACAGTACTCCGGGCTTGACTTTTGAGCGACACAGAAAATTTCCCAGTTTTAGTTGGATTCCAAAAGTCTTGCCCGAAATCCGTTCAAAACTCTTGTAATCCTTAATTTCTAATAGATGTAATTTCTTTAAAACTCCGCTGACACTTCCATCCGGAATTCGTGATGCGTTTCTACCTCAGGATACTTTTCACCTTTGTAATCAAGTGACATGCTCACATATTTATTGATCTGATAATCATAAGATATATCCCAGGTGAAAACACTGCCGGCTCTGTCTTCCTTCTGCCAGCTGGCATATTGCACACCTTCCGCCAGATTATACCTGAACTTGAAACGCCCGAAAAGTCTGCTCCCTTTCCGCGGATACCAGTTCACTGAGGGGATTATCTCCATTTTCTGCAGCGTGTAATCATAATCTCCGCTACTGTCTTCATCATTTTCACTTCCGACGGCACCACGACAGTTATAAACCAGGCTGCTTTCAGGAGTGTATTTCACTTCCAGAGCGATTTCCCGACTTTCCGATTGCAGCTTATACCGTGAATCATCTTCGCGTCTCTGCTCCACATAAATTTCATAACCAAGCTTACGGGAATATTTCCAGCGCAGATACGCTTCCTGACGCTGCCTGTTTAATTTCTCACCATCCTGATAACGGTTATCCAGTCGTTCTTCTTCATCGGCTGTCAAGCGCAGGCTCAATCTGTTCCGCAGCAGATCATACCACCAGTTTCCTTTCCAGTTACGTATTCCGTAAACTGTGTTTTCCGGCTGCATAATTTCGGAACCGTCTAAAAGATATAATGCACGCAGATCTTTTGTTGTGGATTGTTCAGTTACTGCGCTTTCCAACGTCAGATTCATTCTTTGCAGTAAATCAGGATAACCGTTTCCGGGATTGACGTTCAAGGTGGCATTTGCCGTCACTTCCACAGATTCCTGTGACCGGTCATAATCAATTGCTACTATTTTCCAGTCATAATCACCCTCCGGTTCTTCTTCGCCGGCTTCATTATACTGCCCCTCACCATCTCCCACATAAACCAGTTCCCGAATTCTGGGATAAAAATCCAGGTTCCTGACCCGGTAATGAGTGATTACATTAAATGTCTCACCTATTTTGCCATTATAACCTATCTCACCCAGATCATATCTGGTTACCGTACTGTCTCGCACCTGCCTGTGCGCCAGGTTCAATTTAACTTCCTGCCTTTCAGTTCTCAAATGTAATTTCAATCCTGCCGTCTCACTATAGATCTTTTCTACTGCAAAAAGACTGTCCTCCGCACTCGTTTCCCAATATATCCTGCCCGAATTTTCCTGCCGGTTAAACTCCAGAAAAACCTGATCCCGCCTGTTTTCCTGCGGAAAATAACCGCCTTCCCGCTTTTCCCGGATCAATTCATAGCCTGGCTTCCAGTTATGCAGATTATAGCTGATCAAGGCGGTATGCCTGCTGTAAATTACCGTATCCGCAGCAGAACTTGTCCAGCTCAGATAGCGATATACTATTGCAGGCAAATATCTTTGCTGATATACTCTCACGTCTGTTCTTAAATAATTCTGCGTTATTACGTCACCCGCCTGCTGCCAGCGTAGATTTATCTCCGGTTTGATTATATTATGCACATTTACACCCCAAAAAGCGCCCATCTCCGTCTGCTCCAGTGTATCGGCAAAAGCTCCTGTCTCATAAAAATCTGCAGCACTTGACACCGGATCAAAAGTATAAAGATTTTTTCCCAGCCAGCGCCAGTTCACTCCCGCATAAGGCATTATCCTGTCTGCCTCTTTCTCCCAGTTCAATTCCATCCTGCCTGCCCAGCTCCCATTATCTTCATCATCAAGGTTTGACTTCGTGTTCAGGTCATTGCTGGTATAAAGTGCTTCCGCATTAAATTCAAATTCCCCGCGACTGTAACTGCTATGCAAACTGTAATTTCCCTGCGCCTGTGGCGCAGTTAATCTAACTCCCGGTAAATAATCGCCATCTCCACTGCCGGCATAAATATAATAATTTCCCGTTTCTGACCTGATATAATCGCCGTTTTGCGTTTCATAAAAACTCACGTTCCAGGTTCCCGTGGAATCATAACCCACATATTCGTAATATCCAGCCGGATTCAAGTAATAAGCACCTAAACCCGCTTCTGTTTCGTATTCCCCACTACCCCAGATGTTACCGTCTCCTCCTGCTGCCAGACTGTCCAGGTCCGCTGCTGAAAATTCCGCGGTCAAAGGATTATCCGCATCATCTTTCTGATAATAGATTGCTGTTCCCAGAGTCAATCCTTCTATTATTTCATATTCACCATCACCCAGATACACCGTCTGCCGGTAATTTTCATCGGCATACTGATATACGGCATATATCCGGTCGCTGCTGCGAATGAAATGACTGTCCCCAAAAATGATACTGCCCTCTGCATAATCAATTGTGTAATCCTCTCCTCTTGCCATTTCTATTCCATTCAAATATATCCTTTCCGAACCTGCCACCAGTACTGCTTCTCCATTGTATTCGCTGCTCAACCAGTATGGTCCCTGTCTGCCTTCTATACCTTTAAATTCCAGGCTGCTGCTTTCCGATCTGGTTAATCCCGCTGCTGCCGTAAGCTCCTGCTGCTTCCCATAGCCTGCCTTTAAACCCTCAAAAACGGGACTGAAATCCAGAAAATAGGAGTTTTTAAAACTATGCTCCAGGTCACCAAAGCCCAGATCATACTGCTCTCCGTAAATCCGGATAAAAATCCTGTCCAGATTACTTAATTCCCGCGAATCACCTTCCGGCGTCAACGGTGAAGCACTGTCATTTACTTGTGCCTGGATGTTTACATTATCACCCAGTTCTCCGTTTATCTGCAAAAACAAAGTCTGATCCAGTTGAAAAGCCTCATCATCTGAAACACTGATGGATATCGTCTTATTTCCTTTTACCTGTAATTGAAGTGGTTCGTATGCTTCCCGTGACTTTCGTCTTCTGTTAACCGCGATGGAATCATGTTTCCCCGTCTTGATGATCTCATAATTAAGAAACCTTTTTTGCAACTCCTGCGGGAAAATGGCATAGGCGATTCTCAAGGAACCGAAATCATCTGATAAATTTATTATGCCTTCCTGATAGTTTACTTTATAGTCAATACTGTCACGCAGAATGTTTTCATCATCTATAATAGTCAAACTGCCCTTTATTACTGGTTTTTCAGTTAACTTGATTTCTCTGCCATGTTCACTGTCTCTGAATTCCTCCCGCCACGTTGGAGAAAATAAATTATAAGCAGAAAGCAGCAGCGGTAAAAAAAGTACCAATAGTATCAGTCTAATTCGCCATTCACGACTCACGACTCACGACTCACGATTCATGCAAAGAAAAGCAGACTCAGCGCCATTACGACCATCCCGGTAATGACGCCATATATAGTCAAATGATGCTCCCCGAATTTCTCCGCTGCCGGCAGTAATTCATCCAGCGAAATGAACACCATAATCCCCGCCACCATGGCAAAAGGTATGCCAAAATATTTATCCAGGTTAAATACTGTGCTTAAAAGCAGGTACCCGATAATAGCACCCACCGGCTCGGAAAGCCCGGACATAAACGACCAGAAAAATGCCTTCTTCCGGTTACCCGTGGCATAATAAAGCGGTATCGAAACTGCTATGCCCTCCGGAATATTATGAATGGCTATCGCTATGGCTATAGAAATACCCAGCTTCGGATCAGACATCGCTGCCGTAAAAGTGGCAAATCCCTCCGGAAAATTATGTATCGCAATTGCCAGCGCTGAAAGCAGCCCCATCCTTTTTAGTAATTCCATATCAGGCGGCTTGTCCATTTCTTCCACTTTATGCATCTCGTGCGGATTCTCAAAACTCGGGATCAGTTTATCAATTATAGCTATTATGCCCATTCCCATGAAAAAGGATGCAACCGTTACCCAGTAGCCTAATCGGTCTCCCATGTGCAGGCATAAAGAATTCTTCGCTTTAAAGAAGATCTCGATCATGGATACATAGATCATCACTCCCGCTGAAAAACCCAGCGCTATCGATAAAAACCTGCGGTCTGTCCGCTTCGCAAAAAACGCCAGGGCACTCCCGATGCCGGTCGATAATCCAGCAAATACTGTCAATCCCAAAGCAAATAATACATTACTGCTCATTTAAACCTCAATATACCTGCACACGATTCACGACTCACGATTCACGACTCACTTTAATAAAAACTGACCGTCCAATCCTGCAGCTCTCCCTTTTCGTAGTCAAAACGGGCACTGAAAATTTCCTCGTTCTCCAGCCACGGCAGAAATATCCGGTCACCTGCCCATAAATTCAACTTGAGTAGCTTCTCATCGGCGATCCATTCCAGTTCACCTTCCGGACTTTCTATCAATTCCCCGTTGAAACCGGTGATCACATATAAAAAAACAAACCAGTCATCCTTACCGTCAAACATGGGAAAAGTGATAAATCCCTTCAGTTCCATTTCAGTAACTTCTAATCCGCTTTCTTCCCGTATCTCGCGGATAACGCAATCTTCCGGCGTCTCACCCTGCTCCAGCTTACCGCCTAAACCGTTCCACTTACCCTCATGCGTATCATTCTCTTTCTTGTTACGGAAAAGCATCAACGTTTTACCATCCTGCTTAACATAACACAAAGTAGCCAGTTTCAATATTTTTCTCCCTGGTAGGCTGAGCCTAGCTCGGCTCCTGTATTATTCCTCTTCGTCATCCAATGGCATCAGTATCCACAAAATAATATATAACGGAATCCCAATCCCACCTGCCAGAACGATTACAATTAAAAGAATCCTGACGATACTCACATCCCAGTCCAGATATTTGGCAATGCCACCGCATACTCCAGCCATCATCCGTTCCTTATCGCTGCGCTTCAGGCCGTCAAATATCCCTTTCTTCGTTTTACTCCCCTCGAATTCCATTTCCGGCAATACAATCCAGAGTACCAGGTATAACAGCAGCCCCATGCCACCCACAAATATGCTCAATAAAAAGGCAGCACGGACCAGGTCGGAATCAATCCCGGTGGATTCACCCAGTCCTCCGCAAATGCCTGCCAGCTTCCGGTCATGTACTGATAAATGTAATTTAGTCATCTTAACCTCCTGTCATTTCAACTTTGTTTCATCTCATGAAATACAATCCCTCTGTCAATATAAACTTCAATCAGATAAACAGCGAAGACCATTAAACCACGAAAGGCGCGAACCACATAAACCAGGAAAAGATATTTTCACCACAGAGGCACAGAAGAGATTGAATTGAAAATTGAAAATTGGATTCGTCGGCAGACGAATTAATATTACTGATTCCGAGTCCCAAGTACCGAGTTCCGGTATTATTCTCATTTTCACAATTTCCTGTTATCGATTTTCGGATCAATTCTCCCGTCTCCCATCTCCCGTCTCCCGTCTCACGTCTTCTGTTTTACTTGTATCAGTTTACTGATATCATAGCCTCTTTTTGTGAGTTTTCCAGTAATTTCAGAGTAGAGAGCACTATCCATCTTCGGATCACGTGAAAGTATCCAGAGATATTTATCAGAACTGCTGCCAACCACTGCCCACTGATAGTTTTCATCCAGATCAAGCACAAAATAATCAGCATAAAAGAAAGCGAAGAATGAGACTTTCAATTTTGCAGGTTCATTGTTATCAGGTATCTTGGCTTTGCCAATAGCGAGGGATTTTTTCCCATCAAGAGTCTGTTTATAACCAGCGTTTTCAACTCTCACGGTGCCATTATCATTTAAGAAATAAGTTGCTGTAACACCAACTAAACCACGTTCAAATTTATGGTCATATCTTGATATTTCATACCATTTTCCCATGTATTTCTCGATGTCAAGCACCTTAACAACAGATTTATCAATGCTGGAACTTTGACTTTTGCAAGAAACCATCGTTATAACAATCAGCAAAGTAAGAACTATGATTTTTCCCATATTCCAATTTCTCCTTTTATTTGATTAAATAAGTGATGAACCTCAACCTGCTCAAATGTTAACTCTTCCTTTCCCGGAATTAGATGTATCCATTAATTCTGCGGGGAAAGGATCAAAATAAGTCTGCTGCAATAGATATGCCATATCAAAGCGTAAACTCCATGATTTTAAGATGGACGTGAGCACGATGAGCGGTATTCTTTTGCTGCGGTAAAATTCCAATTGTTCCAGGAAATGAGCTTTTTCATTAACTGACAGATGTTTTGAGAAATATCCCAAAATGTGCATCAAGACATTAATGTTTGAACCAATACGTGAAGTACTTTGAAATATCTGGTACAAAGCCTGCCGATACTCCTGAAACACTTCCTCAATACTATTATGCTGGTGGTTTGCTACGATTTTACCCGCGATTTTCAATTTGCTTTGATTATAAGCCATAAACAGGTATTTATTCTGCGAATGAAATGTTACCAGTTCTCCGCTTTTATGCTCAAGCATCTCAAAATTTGTTAGCGTGTATAGTTTCGTCAGAAAATGCTGGCGGATCTGCAGATTTGTTAATCTGCCTTCATCTTCTATGGCTAAATAATTAAATCTATCCAGAACGTATTTAGCGAATATACCGCTGCTTTTAGAACTGATGGCCGGGACTTTGCCTGTTTGACCATACAATTTAACTTCCTTAATACCGCAGGAAGGGGATCTGCTTTTTAGAATGAAACCATTGATGTTTTTTAAACCACTCAGATATTCGCTGGAAAAGCTGTTCATTTCAGGAGTATGATCTTCTCCGTTCATAGAATTTAACAGCAATATCTTATCATCTCTCGTTACCAGGCGAACTGCTTCCCTGGGAATACCTAAACCGATCTCTACTTCCGGGCATACGGTTATGAAATCTACATAATCTTTCAGCTTTTGCACAAACTGGCTTGAGATGATCGAACCATTATAGCGGCAATAATCAAATTCGATGCATTTACTCACCACAACTCTCGGACGCGGAAATTCAGTCATTTTATCTCCTTTAGTTTGTTATAACTTAAATAAATATTAGGGATGAGCAAGTAATTTCGAAAAACCTTACAGAGAAAATCCTGAAAGGAAATGTGAAAATATTCTTTAGATAATTATGTAGATTATACTTTCCAGTTTGATCCTTTTTAGAGCTGTCCCATAACTCAATACTTATCCATTTACAACCACAGAAGGCCAGAAATACACAGAAAAGAGTGATCGAATACAATCTGTAATTACAATATTTTTTAAGTCTATGCGTTTTCTTTTATTAAGTATTTTTCAGTGTTTTTCAGTGCCTTCAGTGGTTTGTTAGAAAATAGCAGGTTATGAGACAGCCCCTACAGACTAATCAATTGCTCTCAATAATCCATTTTCCGTATATTCTTTACCTGAGCTTTTTTGGTTGCGATTTAGCCAGATCAGGTGATAGAATCACTGAAAGCAGATTCCATTTAAAACTTGAAACCTCCGCAAATACTCAATCCACCTGCATTGAAATCATGTTCTCTACCCAGGACTCCATCCATATGGATTCTTGCTTGAGTATATTTCATTTCCAGAAATACATGCTCTGCTCTAATACCAAAAGTTGTGGCATAACCTATTTTAACATCGCTTGCTGAGCAGTTGTTACCATTACGTTTGAATTTCTCATCAACAGTAATAAATCCCATCCCCATTCCGTAATATGGCGTTAATCCAAATGACAGATTTCTATCCTCAAATAGTAAACTCAATATCACTGGTAAAATAGAAATGCTGCTTTCTCTAATTTCTTCTGTCGGACTATCTGCAAAAGCTCGATATTCCTGTATGCTCAATCCCAGACCGAAGCTGCTCCTGCCCCAGACAATAATATCGATTCCACCAGCAAATCCATTACCGTAGAGTTTCTCTATTGCTTTGTCTGCCGGTAAAAATACTCCGGACTTCAATCTCAAATCGACCGATTCCCTCAGCTTTTCCTTTCGTGCAGAAGTAGCTTCTGATTGCTCATTATCTCCATAAATAAACGTAATTGACAAGATCATAATGATCAACGTAACATATATCCTCTTCATATATACCTCCCAGCAGTTATCTCTTCTGTTATTATCTATTATTATTTTTATTTCCTTTATATTATTGTCAATAAAATAACGTTAACGAAACCGCTTCCATCAGAGAATAGATTTACTCTTGCTTCTTTTTTTAAACTCATCTTTCAGAAAACCCGAACCTTAAACATGATAGATGTTCTCAGGAAATGTTTCTGCCAAATCTGTAGCTTAATCTTTCCAGATTAAGTTCTTCTTTTTAATCAATCCGGTAGATTGATCTACGGGCAGAACAAATCAGCAGCAAATATCTATAACAAATGTTCTAATTCAGGACGATAAATGACAAAAATGGTTTTTAAGGAATTTCAAGGCTATTTAATGTCATTCGGGTCATCCTTTAACCCCTTATCAGGACAGAAAGAGTCGATATAATGTTAAAATAGATGAAAATATAATAATGACCGCAGGAATATTGCGGAAAAATCATTAAAATCAGTTACGTGAATTGAATTGATCGGAAAGAGGAAGAACGTTATTAATGGTGATCAGTGATCGTTAATCGGTGACGGAGAAAGGGAAAAAACGGCTGTGCGACGGAACGACAAAAGACTGAGAGACAGAGCTGAGAGCCGGAACACGAAATTTGTGATTCAACTTTTTTTACATTTTACTTTTTACATTTTACATTTACTCTGCGTTCTCTGTTCCCTATGTTGTGAAAAAATCTTTTCTTCTTTCGTGTTATTTCGTGCCTTTCGTGGCATAATATCGATGTATTATGGATTTCTATTTAATTCAATAAGATACATGAACTCCTGATTTCCTTGACACCAGAACTAGTGACAACTTCTTAATATAGCTAATGATATTAGTGGAGTAAACTCAATGTCTCAAAATAATTTAAATCAGCAATGGCAAAACCTGGCAGATCCGTGGATCAAGGAAATGCGCGAAGGCAGTAATGCCAACCGTAAAGGTCTGCTTGATCCGCCAATGCTGGAAGCCTGTGGAAATATCAACGGCAAAAAAATCCTGGATTGCGGCTGCGGTGAAGGCAGGTTTTCCAGAATGCTGGCAAAACGTGGCGCTGCTAATGTTCTCGGTATTGATCTTTGTGAAAAAATGATCGAGGCTGCCCGTGAACTTAAGTCTGAAGCAGAAGAATATCGTATTGCAGATGTTCAGGATCTGTCGTTTATCCAAGGCGAAGAATTTGACTTGGCGATCTCTTATCTTAACCAGTGTGATCTGCCCGATTTTATTGCAAATACAAATGAAGTGTTTAGAATTCTAAAACCAGGTGGAAAATTCATAATTGCCAATCTGCATCCTATGCGCTCAGCTGTCGGCTGCTGGCTTAAAGATGATAATGGTAAAAAGAAGCATGTGGTTTTAGATGATTACTTTGCTGAAGGACAGCGTCACTGGAAAATGATGGGGGTGGAATTAACTAATTTCCACAGAACCCTTGCAACTTACACAAAAGCCTATTCAGATGCCGGTTTCAGCATTGAAAGGATAATTGAACCAACGGCAACTGCTGAAATGATTGATATATATCCGGAACTCATTGATGAATTGCGAGTGCCAAATTTTATTATTTATATCCTGAGTAAAAATTAGCCAAAGGAGACATCTAATATGACAGATGTATTCAAAGTTGCAGATCTACTGATAAACCACTCAGTAAAGAATTTTGGACATGACATTGATATAATAGCCTGTTATGGATCTCAGGCACGAGGAGATTCCCGAAAGGATTCTGATCTTGATATATTTTATACTCCCACAGAAGGGAAAAACCCTCCCATAAATCGAACATTTCTGTTGGAAGGACTGCTTTATGATTTCTGGGGCTTAAGCTGGAAAACACTGGAAGGCTTTGCCACAGGAAATATTCGCGGCTGGGCTTTTGCTCCGGCATTAGTTAATCAAGCAAAGATATTATATTCCAGATCGGAAGATCAGGTTAGCCGGCTGAATGAACTGAAGTCCAGAACAGGCGATCTGCAGAAACCAGATGCCAAACCTCAAATGATCAGAAGAGCATTGAATCACTTTAACAAAATTATGGTTCATCTTGTAAATCTTGATCGAGCCCGGGAAGCTGGAAACCTTTTGGATTTACGGTTTTCAGCCTGGAAGATATTACTGGGCGTCTGGGAATGCCTGGCTCTGGGGAATCAGGTGTATTTCGAAAAAGGTCTGGCAAAAAGCCTCTCAAAAACATCAAGATTTGTCTATAAACCACATGATCTTGATAAAATGATAAATGTAATAATTATTTCATCAAATCCGGAGATGATCCAGGAAACCTGTGAAAAAATGATAAATGAAACTCGGCTGGTCCTCAGGGAATTACAAAATTCAATAAAGCCCTCTGCAGTTATTCAGGATCAATTTAACCAGTTTTATCCTGAAATGAAAGATATTATCACCAAACTGCTGGCAGCCTGCAAACGTGGAGATCATTTAGCAGCTTACACAGAAGCGATGATTTTGCAGACAGAAGTTGCCTTAACCATGAGCCAGATTACAGATGCTATTGGTAATACCGAGTTTAATCTGTTTAGTGAGTTGACCTCAATGTTTGATGAATACAAATTTCCCGACCTGATGAGTAACAGTTATCCTGACCTTGCAGAACTGAAAAAGAAAGCTATACTTTTCGATATAAAGCTGCGAAGATTTTTACAGGAGAATTCTGTGGAACTTTGTGAATATAACACACTTGAAGAATTTTCCAAAACAATGGTTTAAAAGGAACTGTACTATGAAAATATTTATGGTCTGGCTGCTCATTATTGTTATTGGAAATTTGATCGCTAATGAATCACAAACAATTGATTTCAGCATTATGGATACATCTATAAATCCCGGTGATAATTTTTATCGTTATGCCAACGGCAAATGGCTGAATGAAAATTCTTTACCGGAAGGCAGATCACGTTTCGGTTTCTTCGATATTGCCGAAAACCGGACTAATAATGAACTCATCCTGATGATGCAGGAAAAAACCGAAGATACTCTGCAAAAGCTTATCGCAGAGTTTTATACTTCCGGTATGGATACCATCGCTATCAAAAAGACTGGGATTTCAGCCCTGGCTCCGCAACTGGAGATGATAAATAAAATCTCCGATAACCCGGATCTCACCAGGGCTTTGGCATATCTGCAACTGATCGGTATTAATCCGCTCTTTGAGATCCATTCACCCAAATACTGGGAAATGCGTGGAACTCATTATCTCTATCTCAGGCAGACTGTTACGACATTAGAAAATAGTCCTGATACGGAAATTATCCAACAGCTTGCCCGGGCAATCACCCCATCCTCAAAGAAATATAACCTCTATAACCTTAGAAAACTGCAAAGAGCATTCCCGAATATTATCTGGGAAGAATACTTTATGATTTTGCAGATTGAAGATAAAAAGACAGTGATCGCGGAACCGGATTATTTCGAGATGATCAGTGATATGCTGGCTGAATATTCTATTGCTGAATGGAAGGCTTATCTGGAATGGAAATTACTGGATAGTGCAGAGAGTCTCCTGAAAGCATCCGCTGATCGCGAACTTTTCGTGATGCAGACTATCAGCGATTGCCTGCCGGAGTTAACTGGTCATCTCTATACTCAAAAATATTTCAACAATGAAACCCGTCAGCAGGTGCATAATATCACCTCTAACCTGCAATCTGCCTTCCGGATACGCATTAACGATAAAGACTGGCTGTCATCCAAAACTAAAAAACTGGCAGTGCAGAAAATTGATAACTTCACTTTTAAGATCGGGGAACCTGATTTTAATGGATCTGATTATGCCGAACTGCAGATCGATCCTGCAGGCTTTCTACAGAACGTATTCAATTCACGCAAATTGCACACGATCAATAGATTACAAAATTGTGGCTCAATATTAAAAAATGAGGAATGGATCGTTCCGGCGCATTCCACCAACGCCTGGTATAGCATAAACAGGAATGATATCACTTTGCCGGCAGCCTATATCAATCAGTTATTTGATATCAATAACGATGCTGCTACCAGTTATGCTCAGCTTGCCACAGCCATTGCCCACGAAATGACGCATTCATTAGATGATATGGGCAGACGATATAATGCCGATGGAAAATCGAAAAAATGGTGGAAAAAATCCGAAATCAAGTATTTCAACATCCTGTCACAGAAACTCGTAAACCAGTATGATAGCTATATCCTCATTGACACTCTGCACGTAAATGGCAAAAACACATTGGGAGAAAACATCGCCGACCTCGGAGGTTTAAATATAGCTTATGACGCCTATAAAATCGCCACTGCTGCCGAAGAATCCGAAATATTAAACGGTTTTTCACCAGATCAAAGATTCTTCCTCGCCTACGCCCAAAAATGGCGGGACATCTTAAGCGATGACCTTAAAAGACAATACGCCACCGGCTATTACCATGCTCCGCCGGAATTCCGTACCAATGGCAACGTATATAACCTGGATGCTTTCTATGATTCTTTCAGCATTGAAAAAGGAAAACCCTATAAGAAAAAAGAGAACAGGATTAACATCTGGTGATTATTATTGGGTATGTTCTTCCCGTTTTTAATCAATTTACTCAGATCAACCGTCATTCATGAACATCTGACCAAGTGGACGTTCACAGCTCAACCTGGCACCAGAGCGAACGCAGTGAGTTTGGTGCAAGAGAACTTTCGGGAAATGAACACGACTACTTAACTACAATTTTACTAAATTCCTTCCGGGCTTTATCTTTAACCCGGTAGAAATACACTCCGGCTGTTACAGACTTTCCATCGTAGTCGTTCAAATCCCATTCATTTCTTACTCTTTTCACAAATTGACCTTTAAAGTTATAAATCTCAATATCTTCCCCTGCACATGAAAACCTGACCGATGTTCCCGATCTCACCGGATTAGGATAACAGGAAAGCATTATCTCATTAATTTCCTGGGCATCTGCTGCCACATCCGGATTAAGCACAAAATTTCTCAAACAGGAATGCTGACCCTCAAGTATCACATCCGTAACTGTGCTGTCAGCAAAATCCTCCATTGAACAGGTTATATCATATTCCCCAGCCGGTATGAAAAAAGAATACATGCCAAACATGCCCGTAATTGACAGATGATCACCTGCTTGTACGGAAGCATTACTTATGGGAAATCCCGTCACAGAACTGGTCACACAACCGTAAATTACGCCCATACTGTCGTCATCATAAAATGCCCCATAAGGACACACGTTCAGGCAGGCACCGCAACCTGTGCATAATTCAGTATCAATCTGCAGGGCATCCACCGTCTCATCATAATTGATGGCATTCTCGGCACAGATGTTAAAACAGTGACCGCAACCCGTACAGGCAGCAGGATTGATCTGATACACCAGGCGTGAAACTCCATATAAAAGCGTAACCAGCATAAATATTGCCAGTAAGGAATAAATAATCTTCTTCATCTTTCCTCCGGATAGTGCCACGACTCACCGTTCACTGTTCACCGTTCACTGTTCACTTTCTTTTTTATCTATTCCCCCGAATAACCAGTCCGACTTTTTCAATACAAAAAATAATGGCAAGAAATTTCACTTCACTAAGTGGACGTTCACCAGAGCGAACGTAGTGAGTTTGGGGAATGAACACGACCCTTTTCGTAAAATCAGCAGAATACTGGTCGTCATACATTTCTCTGGACAATATATCAAATTTCAATATTCCTGTGATTGAAGTTATAAATTGAGGAAAATATGGACTTAAAAAAGATCAATGAGCTAATTCTGGATCATATAGAAAAAGGTGAGATAAATTCAGGTCTCGAAATTGTGCAGAATAATCTTAGAGAGCTGGAATCAGTAGAAAATTCACCCATCAAAGCACAGATATATTTGAATATTGGTAAATTATATTATGAATCGCTGCAATTTGATATAGCATTAGAATACTACCATATTGCCTTAAAAATTTGTGAAGAGATCAATGATCTGCAGCTTGCTTCGGGAGCTTTGAGTAATATTGGAGTGATCTATTCTGCTCTGGAGCTGTCAGATAAAGCAATGGAATATTATAGATTGAGTATTGAGAAAGCTCCCGATAATATTAAGGCGATCAACAATCTTGGTGATAAATATATGGATACTCAGCAATATGAGAAAGCTCTTGATCAATTTGAAACTGCACACAGGATCGCAATTGAACAAAACGACGAGTTGCAGATTGCCGATTCCATAGTAAATATTGGCAATGTTCAGCTTATGCAGAATAAACCTGAAGAAGCGTTAGGTTATTTTGCACGCATCGACGAGAGAAAAAATGTCTCTGCAAGAACCAGGTTTTTCGGGCTACTGGGTAAAGCCAGGGCATATCTCAAGCTTTCACGGCATCAGGAAGCAAGGATGTTTCTTGAAGAAACCTTGCGGGAAGCCCAAAAGAATAATAATTATGAAATGTATTACTTTGTTTATGAGCTCTATGTGTCATATTCCAAAGAAATTGCTGACTGGAAAAGCTGTTATGAATATTCACAGAAATTCTACGAAATAAAGGAGAAACTTAACCAGCGGACCATTTCTCAAAGGATCGCTGAACTGGAAGCAGCCTATGCCATAGAAAGAAAACAGATGGAAGCTCAAAAACTCATCGAAAGAAGTGCCAGAATGGCTTCCATTGGAGTGATGACTGCCGGTATTACTCATGAGATCAATCAACCCCTAAATGCGATCGTGATCAATGCGGATGGGTTGCTTTTTAAAGATAATCGTGATAAAGTTCTGCCCGAAGATTACCGCGCATCTATTGAAAAGATATTTTTAGCAGCTCAGAGAGTTGATAAAATCATCAAACACATGCGCACTTTCTGGAATACCGGGAACGAAGTAATTATGAACCAGACAGTTTATCTCAATAAAAGCATTGAGGATGCACTCAGTTTAATGAACCAGCAGATAAGATCTCATGGAATAACACTGATAAAAAACTTCTCTCCCCAAAATCCTGCTATTTGTGGAAATAAGGTTCATATTGAACAGATCATAATTAACCTGCTCACGAATTCTATTCAGGCGCTGGATGACGCAAAAAAACAGGATAAGTCGATAATCATTACCTCAAAAGTTGTTAATGATCAGGTGCTGCTTGAAATTGAAGATAATGGAACTGGATTGAAAAATGAAAATATGGATAAGATTTTTGATCCTATGTACTCAACAAAATCGCCTCAGGACGGTATGGGATTAGGGCTGGCAATTGTGCAGAATTATATCACTCAAATGAAAGGAACCATTAGCTGCTGCAATAAAGATGCCGAAGGGGTGATCTTTTCAATTACATTACCTCTGGTGAAGGAATAATGATGAGAATACTGGTTGTTGATGACGATTTTGATAGTTTGGATGCCCTCTCGGGGTTTTTACGTGATCCCCTGGATTACGAGGTGAGTTCTTTCCGGAATTGTGAAAAAGCTTATGAGGTCTATCAGGAAAATCCCTTTCCTTTAGTTATCTCAGATATTAAGATGCCCGGTATGAATGGGATCGACCTCTTAAGAAAGATTAAAAATTCACCTGCCGGTCCCGAAACTGATGTGATCCTGTTAACCGGGTTTGGAGAACTCCAGACCTGTATGGAAGCTTTAAGGGAAGGTGCTTCGGATTATCTGTTAAAACCTGTTTATGTCCATCAGCTTGACCAGGTGATCAGAAGAGTGATCGAAAAAAGAAAGCTGAATTCTGAGTTACTCGAAGCAAAAGAACAGATCAAACAGCAGTATGAGACTAATAAAAAAACCTCCCTGGAATTGAATCAATTTAAAAAAATATTCAGCGACTTGATTGAAGGTGAAAAAATCGGTATCTTCTCAGATAAAATGAAAGATATTATAGATATCAGCAAAAAATTGCATAAGGACAGAAGCATTCCCGTGCTTATCGAAGGCGAAACCGGTACTGGAAAAGAAGTGATCGCCCGGCTGATTCATCAGGGGCAAAATGATGAAATTCGTCCTTTCATCACTATAAATTGTGCAGCTATTTCACCTTCCCTGTTTGAGAGCGAACTCTTTGGCTATGAAAAAGGAGCTTTTACCGGTGCCGGACAGGATGGTTCCAGCGGTAAACTGGAGCTCGCGCAAAATGGTACGATTTTTCTCGATGAGATCGGTGATATGCCACTCGAGATGCAGCCAAAATTATTAAGGGCGATCCAGGAAAAAGAGATCTATCGGGTTGGTGGAAAGAAAAAAATTAAACTCGACGTCAGGTTGATCTGTGCTACCAATCAGTCTTTGCAGACGAAAGTCGATAAAAACCAGTTTAGAAGTGACCTTTTTTACCGCATTAATTCCGGATATTTATTTATTCCCCCACTCCGTGAACGCAAGCAGGCAATTGCTCCGCTTTCCCGAATGCTGCTCCTGGATCTGAGCAGACAAAAGAATAAGAAATTCGAATCTATTGACCGTGAGGCCATATTCCTCTTGGAAAATTACCCCTGGCCCGGTAATGTCAGGGAACTAAAAAATACTCTGGAAAGAGTTTGCCTTTTATATGATGAGAAAATTCTGAAAATTGAACATTTAAACTTTCTCATTATGAGCAGTTATGCGACCGATCATAACAAACTTACCATTGATCTGGACAGAGAATCTTTTCCTCTGAAAGAATTTGAATATCTGATCGCCACCAAAGTTCACAGGAAATTTGATGGAAACATCAACCAGGCAGCAAGATTCCTCAATGTCGCCTGGGCAACCTTCGTCAAAATGGCCAGATTGAAATAAAGGATTTACTAACGATACTTTACCGTTGAAAGCACAGATCAGCGTCTAAGACCTTGCGAATGGTCGCAGACCTCCGCAATGGTCGACTTATTTTGAGTAAATTAACCATGTAAATTTGAAGAAAACGCAGTTTTCTGAATAATTCTCCCACACTTACCATATATATTGGCAGAGGACAAAGGTCAACCATTGCGAAGGTCTGCGACCATACGCAAGGTCTCAACTACCTCTCACTTTTTTTATACTTCTCATTTTTTTCATAGTGCTTTCCTGATCTCTAAAAAAACTGAGATTAGTAAAATAACTCACTCATTCACATAATTTACTGCTATTTATAGCCTTATCGACTATCAGCTTAGTTGGCACGCTGATTGCTCTTGATATGGGTATGAAAAAAATAATAGAAAGCCCAAAAATTATGCTGGTTGATGATGACGAAATGTCATTGGAAAGCCTGTATTCCTTTTTAACTTCGGAAGGATACGGCGTAGATGCGTTCCAGAATCCCGGGAAAGCTCTGGAATGTATCTCTGATCATCCATATATGATAATACTGGCTGATTATAATATGCCCCAGATGTCCGGAATTCAGTTGATCAGGTCTATCCGCGTAAAAAAACCCGAAATATTCACGATTCTTTATTCCGGCTTTTTTACCGATAATCTGAAGCAGGAGCTCTATAAAGAAACTAATATCGATAAGTTTATCACAAAACCCGTGCGTATAAAAAAATTGTTACCGTTAATTAATGAAATAATCAAAAAAACTCAGGAGGAAAAATGAGTACGAGAAGAGCATTATTTATTACTTTGTTTGTATTGATGGCATCGCTGGTGATGGCATTGGAAGTTGGTGAAATGTTTTCTTTTGATATGGGATCAGCAAATCCGGCTGGAGTTACCTCAGATGGATCAAAAGTGGCAGCATACCTCTATCCCTGGAGCGGTGTGATGTACTGGACTGAAGCCGATGGCGTTGTTTGGGTTGATGATAACGCTGAAGCAGGTGCGATAGCTGATAATGGTACCATTTTCGGGTCAAAACAGGATCCGGCACTTGGATATGAACTTCCCTGCTACTGGCTGGCAGACAATAGTCACCATCCATTACCTACTCTCGATTATGGCATAAACAGCGACCAGTTCTTTGCCTCAGTTTTCAGTTGCAATGCTGCTGGAACTGTTGTTGGCGGGATGCAATGGATCTCCCCGGGAAATACCACCCCCGTGATGTGGTATCTGAATGAAAATGATGAATGGGTGATTGTCGATTTGATGCCGGATAATATGGAATATAGCGGCAGAGTTGATGCCGTAAATTCTGATGGTTCAAAATTAGGCGGCTGGGTCGATAGTGCCACCGGTTCCTGGATTCCCTCGATCTGGACTATTGATGAAGACTATAACGTAACTTATGAAACTGCTCCCGCCCCACCTGAATGGGTAACCGGATCAGTTACTGCTTTCAGTCAAAATGACGAATATATGGCTGGTTATATGAATTCCATGGGCGCACTATGGTTTGAAGATGGCACTTATGAGATGTTTCAACCTGAAGTTCCCAGCGCCTGGATGAATACGACAATCAATTCCGTATCAAATGGAGGATTGTGCACAGGACGCACAATAGATTATTGGAACTGGGGACAGTGGGCATGCGTTTATAAACCGGGAATGGGTTATATGAGAGCCGATGATTATCTGGATATGTTTGGTGTGGTCTATCCCGCTGATTATCAGGATTTAGATTTTGTTTTCTGGGTTTCCGGTGACGAAAGCATGATGTTCGGCTGGTATTATGATACGAACTGGACAGTTAAAATGTTCATGCTGATATTACCTGATATTTCTTATATTGAGGGAACTGTAACCTTGAATGGAACTATAGGCTCGGTTGACGAAGTGCAGATCTCGATCGGAAGCACGGGAACTATGCCGGATGAAACCGGTTATTATTCCCTGCCGATCGGTGCCGGCACTTATGACGTTATCGCCAGTATGCCGGGTTATGTTACTGCCATTGTTGAAGATGTGGTCGTGCCCGAAGGCGAAACTGTTTCTGGTATTGATCTCACTCTCAATCAGATCGAAAATGCCGGATTTCTGGAAGGAAACCTCTCTGCTATTTACAGTTGGGACCCATTTACCATGGCAACTATTACTGCCGCTAATGGTAATGAAGTTTATGAAACTTCCGGTCTGAATGACGCCACCTATCAACTGATCCTGCCGGCAGGGATTTATGACATCCAGGCTACTATGGTTAGCTGTTTTGATCTCTATTTTGAAGATGTGGAAGTTTTCGCCAATGAAGTTACTCAATTGGATATTGAATTTATGAGTATCTATACTCCTGCTTATATTCATCTCGATTTTGTTGTGGATGATCCGGATACTTTTGACTGGTCAAAATTAATAGTCAAACTTGGCAACAATGAAGCGGAGCAGACTATTAACGTCTGGGAAAGTTCTTATGCTGGTGATGTCTGGTCCATTGGTACTTACACAGTCAGTATGTATTGCCCCGGATATGAAGTATGGATCCAGGAAGATGTGGAATTTGTTATGAATGAAACCGTATATCTGGAAATACCTCTTGTCCCCAATACATATCCCGTCCGGAACCTGAACGTGGAAGAATCTGAAGCACTGGCTGGCTGGGATGCTCCCTTACCACCAAATGCCTTCTATCAGGATTTTGAAAACATGCAGACAGGCCTGAATATTACTGCCAATCTGCCCTACTGGTACACTCCCCTGTATCCCAGTTGTAATGCTTTTGCTACCGATGAGCTTGCCTATGAAGGAGAAAAAGCTCTCAAAATTGATACTATTGATGGTATTCCAGGAGATATTTACAAAGAAGCCGGCTGGCCTTATCCCGAAACGGGAGTCTTTGTATTTGAATCAATGCTCTATATCCCTTCAGGTAAATGCGCTCATCATGGAATTACTAGAAATTCCATCTGGGGCGCTGCCTTTGCTGTCGAGATCTTTTACAAAGCTGATGCTACCATAGATATTTATGCTGCCGGAGAAATTCACAACTTCACTTATGTTCAGGACGAATGGTTCAGCGTCAAACTGGTCGCTGATCTTGATAATGACATGATTCAGTATTATCATAATGGCGAGCTTCTGGTATCTTCGCAATATAGTCTGGATGCCTGGACTGGCGCAGTTTCAGATTTGACTTTCGGCGCTTATGATATCTCTGCTGAATCTCATCCCGATCTTATGGATGAAGGTCTGGTTTATATGGATAATTATACCGCTTATTCACCCGCGGAAAATACTGAGGTAACTTATACGGCAAGTCTGGACGGTTCTATTCTCGAAACCGGGATTACAGATCTATCATACAATCTTAATGATGGCACTCTCATCAACGGACAAACATATCTGGCCGGTATTACTGCTCAATATGCTGCCGGATTATCTGAAATTATTGAAACTGAGTTTACTTTTACGGGAATCAGTCACCTGTATGGTGATGTTGATGATAGTGGTTTTATAGGCGCTTTTGATGCCGCTCTTGTTCTGCAATATACCGTGGGACTTGATCCTGCCCCTGCTGCTCCCTTGCCCTGGGAAACATGGCGTATCGTCTGTGCCGATGTTGATGGAAATGAATCCGTGGAAGCTTTCGATGCTGCCCTGATCTTGCAGTATGTTGTGGGCATGATTGAGATTTTCCCCGTCGAAGAACCTGGTAGATTCACACCCGCTGTGGCAGATATTCAGATAAACGCTGATGAAGAATTCATCACTTTCTCCACAACCGGTAATTTGTATGCCTTCCAGTTAACTGTGGATAATGCTGATGGTTTCTTAAATATGCCCCAGTTTACTTCCACTGATGCCCTGACTGCAATAAATCTGGAAGATTATAAGGCAGCTATCGCTTCTGCAACCCAACTGACAGGCGCTTTCCTCAAAATACCCTATAATTTCGCTGCAAATGATATTCCAACCGAAATCACCATCAGTTACAAAGCTAATTGCATATCATCCGAATCATCAGTTGACCTGACATTCCTGGCTGGCGGACCTGATGACCTGCCTGCTGTTTCTGAACTTCTTTCTAATGTACCAAACCCCTTCAATCCTGAAACTGCCATTAACTTTTCCATTAAGACAGGTGAAACAGGAAAATTAAGCATATATAACACGAGAGGACAACTGGTGACATCAAAAACTTATGAAGCCGGCAATCACTCATACATCTGGAATGCAGGGAACAAAGCTTCCGGAATGTATTTCTGCAGCCTGAAAACACCAAGTTGTGATCAGAAATTGAAAATGATCCTCTTGAAATAGTGACATATGTCCCCTGGGGTTGATTATCTTATTAATAAAGCACCAGGAGGCATGATGAAAGAGCACGCTAATCATTTAAGCAGATTAGAGTTAAAAAGTTTTGAGGGAGAGTTCTTGTATGAATTAATAA
>JAIPGO010000053.1 GCA_021736135.1 Candidatus Cloacimonadota bacterium | reverse complement strand
TGGTTAATCTACTAAATAAGGAGATTATCCTGAATAAAGAATATTTACGACAATTTGGAATGTATATAGAGCCGGAAAATATAATAGGAAAATCTATCTTTTAAATCATTATTGGAAAGTGAAATGTCCAAACTCCAGAAGGCTGACCTTATGGTCAGCCTTCTTTTTAAATAAGGTTGTTTTTTCTATAGGATTTACTGTATGTGTATTGAAAAATTGAGCCGGGATTCGGCGTGCCGTTCCCGATGGACAGGGGTTAAAGGAAAAAGTATTCGTCAAAGCAGACAAATCAGTTACATTATATTCAAAATTAACAGGATAATTTAACCGGGAAGAAAAATGGATGAGAACAGCAGAACAAGATTAATACGTAATGTGATTGTTCCGCTGGGCCATGAAGCGGAACTGGGGAAGTATCTTACTCAGAAATTCAGACATTTGCAGATAGAGAGCCTGAAAGTTGAGCGTAGATCACTTGATGCCCGGCATCGCAACCATCTGGTCTGGCAATATAACCTGTTAGTGGAACTGAAAGGCAAAATCCCGAATAATCCAGATATTTTAGAATACCATACTCCACAACCATATTTAACAGGCAGCAGGCATTTGCAGGAAAAGCACCCATTTATAATAGGATCTGGACCGGCGGGATTATTTTGCGCTCTGGCAATGGTGGAAAAGGGTATTGAACCGTGGATATTTGAGCAGGGAGACCAGATCGAAGAGCGTGATAACAAAGTTACTAAATTTCTTCATGGTGGATCTTTGGATACAGAAAGTAATATTCAATTTGGTGAAGGTGGAGCCGGGACTTATTCGGATGGTAAATTAACCTCACGAAATCGGGATTATTACAGTTGCAAAGTATTCGAATACCTGGTGAGGTTTGGCGCTGAAGAAACAATTTTAACCGAATCATATCCGCATCTGGGGACAGATGTCTTGAAGAAAGTAATTAAGAACCTGCGCAGTTATCTGGAATCCAGAGGAGTATTGTTTTTCTGGAGACATCAACTGAAAGACATTAGAGTAAATCATGGAAACGTATGCCGTGTATTAATCAACGAGATGGGTTATGTACCTGAAGTGATGATACTGGCGACGGGGAATTCCGGGCGTCTGGTTTATCGATTATTAGATATGCAGGTACCGATGGAAGCCAAGGCATTTGCGGCAGGATTCCGAATTGAACACCCACAGGCTTATCTCAATGCACTTTTCTATGGAGAGAAAACTGATATCAGTAAGACTGGAGCAGCGAGTTACCGGATAAAAGGGCAGTTTGGTGGCAGGGGAGTATATTCATTTTGTATGTGTCCCGGAGGCCTGGTGGTAAACGGGACTAGTGAAAATGGCGGGATAGTAACTAACGGGATGAGCTATTCTTCTCGAAGTGGTAAATATGGAAATTCTGCACTGGTAGCCCAGGTGGATCAGCGTGATTTTGGAAATGAGGTTTTGTCCGGTATGAAATTTCAGGAGCAGATAGAAAAGAAATGTTTTGAAATAAGTAAATTATTTGTTGCACCCGGTCAGCAGGCACAGGACTATCTATCAGGAAAATCGGGAAACAGTGAATTGAAGAGTACTTTTCAACCAGGAATTATTAAATATGATCTGGAGAAAATTTATAGTCCAGCAATCAATAATTCACTGAAGCAGGCCTTAACATTCTGGGAAAAGCATTATCCCGGATTTGCCAGGGAAGGGGTACTGATTGCGCCTGAAACACGCACCTCAGCGCCATTGCGTATAATGCGGGATCATGTAAGATTAAACAGTTTAGGAGCTGAAAATCTGTATCCGGTGGGAGAGGGTGCCGGTTATGCGGGGGGAATTATCAGTTCAGCTGCTGATGGTTATAAAACAGGATCGATATTTGAGCATTAATGAAAGAAAAAAAATGGTAGAAGAAGAATTGATTGACTTAATATTATAAAGTCAAACTGATGACAGAAGGAGAGAAACGACAATAAAGGAGATAGGATGAGAAGATTATTGTTAACGTTGTTGACACTGATATCAGCATTATTGCTATTCAGTGATATATTGGAAGAACCGGGATTTAATCATTCCCTGGTTGGAGACGCTTATGCGGGAGAGCAGCTGGTATTTGTTTCAGATACACTTTATGTAACGAATTTAGGTGGTACTGATGACTTCACTATATTAATGCCAGCTCCAGATTTACCTGCAGGATGGATCATGCAATGGTGCTTTGAGTATGAGGGATTACCATCATTATGTGTTATTCCCGGAATACCCTGGACATTCTCTTTTGGTCGTGATACAACCATAAAAATTGATTTTACCATTGTATATGACAGTGGACCGGAGATGGTAAACTTTGAGCTGAACTGGTCAGCAGACAGTATAGATGATGTGGTAATGGAATTCAGTTTCCGTACAGAAGACTATGTGAACAGCAATTCCAGTGAGCTCATTTCCGGAGCGATTTTGCGGGGAAACTATCCCAATCCCTTTAATCCTGAGACCAGGATAGACTATAACCTTGCTGAAGCCGGCGACATAGAAATATCCGTGTATGATGTGCAGGGAAGACTTATCAATACACTTTTTAAGGGATATGAATCAGCAGGAGAACATACCGTGAACTGGCCGGGAATAGATGAAGCAGGCTCTACAGTTAGCAGTGGCATATATTTTTACAAATTAGAATCACGTATCGGGACTTCTACCCGAAAAATGATATTATTAAAATAGGAGAAAACATGAAAAGATTTTTACTGGCTTTGTTTCTAATGTTCAGTATTGCGTTAACGGCAAGCCAATACTGGGTAGTTGGTGAAGTATTCACCCAAACCTGGTGAGGATATTGTCCATCAGCCCGGGCTGGGCTGGCAGACTTGGAAGAATATCCTGATGCCCCCAATTTTATACCCTTGATATGGCAGGGTGACAGTTCGTACATCAGTCCCTATTATTCACAACGGGCAGCTCTATATGGAGTAGGTGGCATACCTCATGCACAATGGGGAGGGACCTATGAGATAGTGGGTGGTGGTGGTTCAACAATGTTTGCGCAATACCGCACTCGCTATAATGCGATGGTTAGTTGGGAAAGCCCTTTGGAGATAGAGCTTGTTCTTGATCCTTCTTATGAAACTGTAAGTGCTGAGATCACAGTAACAGGTGAGATCTCTACGACTAATAACAAGGTGATTTTCATAGTAACCAATCATCAGAATGATGAGTATTTCTGTTCTGTGATCACTTATGATGAATATAATTTTAATTTGACAGAACCAGGAACGAGTGAGACTTTCACTCATATGATCAATCCTGGCAGCTACAATATTGATAATCTAACCATAAATGTACTTGTACAGACTCTTTCCGGAACTCATCAGATATTACAGGCAGGGCGGGTGATCGTAGCTGAGGAGACAGTTCCTCTGCATGTGGAAGCAATCAGTTTTGAACCGGTGGCAGTAGGTGAAAGTTATATTCAGACCTTACCTGTTTATAATTATAGTGATACTGCATTAACTGGCATGCTTTTTCCACCGCAGTGTTTTATAACTCCGTCAGATTTTTCCATACCTGCTCATACAATAGGGGAAGTGGAGATTGAGTTTGCTCCCCAGCAGGCAATAGTGTATGAAGATATTTTGATCGTGACAACTTCTCATCCCGATTTCCCGAATTTCTTCATAAACCTGACAGGAGAAGGATTACCCGGCAGCAGTAATAATGAAAATCAGGTAACGGGAATATTAGAGTTTAAGGAAAGTTATCCAAATCCCTTTAATCCGGAAACAACTCTGAGTTATAATCTGGCAGCAGCAGGCAAAGTAGAGCTGAAGATATATAATTTAAAGGGCGAGTTAGTGGCAGAGCTGGTTAATACATATCAGGAAGCCGGAGCATATCAGGTAGTCTGGTCTGCAGCAGGTTTGAGCAGCGGAATGTATCTGGCACGGTTACATAGTGGTAATCAGGCAGCAGAGCAGAAATTGATCCTGTTAAAATAATGAGGGAGGTTTGATGAAAAAAATATTTGCTTTCAGTATATTATTGGGTCTTACCGCCATACTTTCGGCGACACAGATCTGGGTAGTGGGTGAAGTATTCACCCAGACGTGGTGAGGTTATTGTCCATCAGCCCGGCAAGGTTTGCTGGATGTGGAAAATGACGCTAGTGCAGAATTTTATATTCCTTTGATCTGGCAGGGAGACGGCAGTTGGCCCAGTCCCGGTTACAGCACAAGAGGATCATTATATGGTGTGGGTGGAATACCTCATGCCCAGTGGAATGGATTTCAGCAGATAGTAGGTGGTGGAGGAACAACCATGTATAGTTCCTATATCAATATGTATAATCAGTTAGTAGATGATATCAGCCCTCTGGAACTGCAGGTGGGTCTGGGATTCAGTTCCACAGGCGATCTGCAGGTGCAGGCGAACGTGGAAGTTACAGAAGACATAACCACAACCAATAACAAGATCGTTTATATAATCAAATGGCATCAGAGTGATGGATATTTCTGCACGGTTGTAGGTTATGCTTTTGAAGATTTCAGTTTAACGAGCGTGGGAGAAACCGGAACTTACAGTTATGACTTTCCCATGAATGCTTCCTGGGATATAGAAGATCTTACTGCGGTGGCGATGGTTCAGACTTATAGTGGTAACCATGCGATATTGCAGGCGGGACAGGCACAATTGACGGGATTGGTAGCCGGCATTGCCAGTAACTTACAGACGGGACCGCCATCTTTGGCAGTTCAGTTCAGCAGCGTATCCTACCCATTAACCGGCATTGAAAGCTGGGAATGGGATGTTGACGGTGATGGTGAGTATGACTATATGGAAGAAAATCCTTATCATGTATATTCAGAACCAGGCATCTATGACGTTACGTTACGCATCGGGATGGAAGGCGAATACAACGAAGTGACATTGGAAGGATATATCACTGTTACTGAAGAAACAATTGCGGAAGGCTTTGTTTCGGGAACCTGGCATGCTGACCTGGGTATTTATACAGCAATCGGAGATTTACAGGTAAAATCCGGAGATCTTCTGGTAATTGAACCCGGGACAACAGTCATGCTGGAAAATGGAGCGGAATTCCTGGTGAAAGGACAGTTGATAGCTGACGCCAGAGAAGGCGAAATGATCATTATGGGCAGTGAATCTGATTGGACCGGTTTGCATTTTGAGGATACGATGACAGAAAACATAGTCGCCTGGTGCGATATAAGCGGTGCTACTGAATCTGCCATATATGTGGAAAACTCAGACTGCGATATCCTGGAAAACGTGATACATCATAACAGCGGCAGCCAGCTTGGTGCTGCTATTGAATTGCTGGACGTGATGGATATTGAAATAGCCGGTAATCTTATTTCCAATAATACCAGTACTGGTTTGACGGGTGGAATTTCCATGACAAACGGTTTCCCCAGCGTTCACAACAATATAGTGGTAAACAACACTGCCAATACAGCAGGGGCTTTCAGCATCAAGCAGGGTTCGGCACCGGTTCTGGTAAACAATACAATTTTCGGTAACATTGGTGTGAATGGAGCTTTTCTGCTGTTCAATTCCCAGCCAAGCCTGGTGAATTGCATTGTGCAGAGCGAAGGCAGTATATTTGCAGCTATTGCCAGTACTCCCACGGTAACTTACAGTTGCCTGAGCGGAGGTTATACCGGGGAAGGCAATATTGATGCAGATCCTCTTTTTTTAATGCCGACTGAGGGATATGGAGCAGAATATGATGGCTTAAGGGCAGACTGGACACTCGGCGAAGGTTCACTCTGTATTGATGCCGGAAATCCGGCAGCAGGATACAATGATCTGGATGGCAGCCAAAATGATATGGGTGCTTTCGGTTGGACGGGATTTCCGGAATTCGTATTCACTGATAATGATGAAGATGAACTGATACCGGTAAACAGCAACCTGAGAGCATATCCCAATCCCTTTAATCCTCAGACGAGTATTGTCTATGCGTTGACAGAATCAGCAGATATCAGTCTGGAAGTGTATAATATTAAAGGCGAGCAGATTGAAACTCTGGTTAACGGCTGGCAGTCTGCAGGAGACCATCAGGTCGTCTGGAATGCGGAAAAATTTGCTTCTGGCGTTTATTTCATTAGATTAACTAGTGGAGCTGGAAACAGTTTCAGTAAAGTAATCCTGATGAAATAAAGATAGATAAAGAAAATAAAGATATATAGAACCGGGGATTACAGTCTCCGGTTTTTTTTATGGAGGAAATATGGTCACAAAGAAGACTTTGATAACAGGTGCATTGGTTATGCTAAGCCTGATTCTACTGGCAGCACCGAAAATGGTAACAGGGGAAGTTTTTTCAGAAATCTGCGTTGGCTGAGGGGGCGATTACAGTGTGGCGCGTGACGCCTTAATACAATTAGCAGCAGAACATAATGACCTGGTGCCCATGATCTGGCAGATGAGTGATCCTCAATCTCCCGGTGCCGCTAATCGTTTCGGACTTTATGGTGGAGAGATATTTCCTCTGGGAGTCTGGGACGGGACTTTAACCTTAGCCGGAGAAGAAGAAGTATATAACCAGTATGCCGGATTTTATGAGGAATTAACAGGTCAGGAAACCCCCTGGTCCCTGGATGTTCAGTTCGGATTTAATGAAGATAATAACTATCTTATTACGACTGATATTACGCTGGAAGATAATGTAAGCACAGGAAATAAAGTAGTGCTTTTTGCCATCACCTGGCATGATGGAAGTAATTATACTTCAGTGGTGATGAACAGTTCATTTAATGATACGTTATCGATAAGCGGAGCAGGTGAGACACAGCACCTGGAGCAGTTATTCGTCTGGGAAGATTATTTTGATCTGAGTTTACTAAAAGCGGTTGTAGTAATTCAGGATACTGAAACGAGAGAGATTCTGCAGTCAGCACAGACTGGTATTACTCAGTTATTACCGGATGCCCTGGTGAATATGAATTCCGGTCCAGCCAGTCTGGGAATATATTTTGAAAACAACTCATTTCCGCGCAGCGGCTTGACTTACTGGAACTGGGATTTTAACAGTGATGGTGTAATTGATTCTATTGAAGAGAATCCCTACTGGGTTTTTGATGAACCGGGGGTCTATGACGTAACGTTGTCTATATCTGATGGTTTCAGCCGGGCAGTAAGGGAATTTCCGGCAATGATTACCGTAACTGAACCAACAGCAGTAGAAGGTGCCGTCACGGGAGTGTGGTGTCCTGAGTTCAATCCTTACGTTATTGTGGATGATATTTCCATACCCTATTATGGGGAACTGGTGATTGAACCCGGAACAGAGATTCTGGTAGATTACAACAAAAAGATTAATGTCTATGGCAGAATCGCCTCGCTGGGCAGCGCTGAAGAGCCGGTGATAATGACATCCGAGACGAGCTGGAAGGGCATTAAACTGCTTAATACGATGGAAGATAACCGTCTGGAATATACCTGGATCACTAATAGCAGTCTGGCAGGAGTAAATGCCAGTTATTCAGTTCTGGAAGTGAGTAACAGCCGGTTCAATAATAATACCAGCGGTTCACTGGGAGCTGCTATCAATCTACTTGGTTGCGAGGATGTACTACTTTATAACAATGTTATTGTGAATAATTATTCCAGTATGACAGGTGGAATTGCTATGCGTTCGTCACATCCCGTTATGTATAATAACATCATAGCTAATAACGAAGGCAGTATGGCAGGAGCTTTAGTGATCAGAGAAAATTCAGCACCCATACTTTTCAATAATATAATTGCCAATAACCAGGCTCCGATAGCCGCAATATTTGTGGATGAATCCACTCCTGAATTTTCCAGTAATATCCTGCTTGACGAAGAAGCAGTATTTCTGGGCAGCCTGGAGCAGATGCGTCTGGATTATAATTTGACTTCTCAGGATCTGGGAGGCAATAACTTTGTGGATGATCCTCTATTTATAATGGCTACAACCGGTAGTGGCACTGATTATGATGCTTTGACGGCGAACTGGCAGCTGCAGGAGAATTCACCTGCCATAGATGCCGGTAATCCCAATTCTGACTATAATGATCCGGAAGACCCGGAGAATCCCGGCTATGCCTTGTATCCGGCATTGGGATTAGTTCGTAATGATATAGGCGCTTATGGCGGACCAGGAACTCAGGCTATGACCGTTCCGGCACAGGAAGATGAAATAGCCGGAGTTATTAAGCCGGTTCTCACTCTTTATCCGAATCCTTTCCGAACTGGAGTAGCAAGGGCACAGATCAGTTTCAATATCAGCTCAGCCAGTGGAGGTGAGATCAAAGTATATAACCTGCGTGGACAGGATGTGGCAGTTCTGAAAACTGAGGAAGGCAGTTCGCAATTTACTTGGGATGGTAGAAATTATAGCGGAAAATTAGTCAGCAGCGGAGTGTATCTGGCAAAATGGCAAAATGGAAGCCAGTCAGCCGGGCAAAAAATGATCTTGCTGCGTTAAAAGGCTTGCCTGAAAAAAGCTGATTTTTTATCTGACTCCATTAACATAAAGAATTAAAGGAGTTATAAATGGCATTTAATCTCAGGAACAGGAATTTTTTAACGCTGCTGGACTTTAGTCCGAAAGAAATAGAGTTTCTCCTTGATCTGGCTGCTGATTTGAAGCACGCAAAATACGCCGGTACAGAGCAACCGAGACTGCAGGGTAAGAATATAGCCCTGATCTTTGAAAAGGCATCCACGCGTACGCGTTGCGCTTTTGAAGTGGCAGCTTATGACCAGGGAGCCCACGTTACTTACCTTGGTCCCTCCGGAAGTCAGATCGGATATAAAGAAACCATGAAAGACACAGCTCGCGTACTGGGCAGAATGTATGACGGCATTGAATATCGCGGTTTTGGACAGGAACTGGTGGAAATTCTTGGTGAAAATGCCGGTGTACCCGTCTGGAACGGTTTAACTACTGAATATCATCCTACTCAAATACTGGCTGATTTTCTCACTGCTAAAGAGCACTTGAAAAAACCTTTCCAGCAAATGGTTTTCGTCTATGTTGGTGACGGTAGAAATAATATGGGAAACAGCCTGCTCATTGGTGGAGCAAAGCTGGGAATGGATATCCGCATTGTTGCTCCTGTGGAAGTGCAGCCTGAAAAAGAATTGGTTTCCAGATGCCAGGCAATTGCCAGAGAAACCGGTGCCAGGATCACAATTACAGACGATGTTGCTAAAGGCGTTAAAGGTGCAGAAGTGATCTATACCGACGTCTGGGTCTCAATGGGAGAAGCTGCCGAAGTATGGGAACAGCGCTTGAAACTACTGCTGCCTTACCAGGTTAATAAAGCAATGATGGAAAAAACCGGAAATCCAAAATGCCTCTTTATGCACTGCCTGCCCTCTTTCCATAATGCCGATACAGTAATGGGAAAAGACATCCTGAAAAAATATGGCGTCAGCGAAATGGAAGTAACCGAGGAAGTATTTGAAAGCGAAAACTCAGTAGTATTCGATGAAGCAGAAAACAGGATGCACACGATCAAAGCCGTAATGGTAGCGACATTGGGAGCATAAGATTTGATCACTGGAAGGTTATTTATCTTGGAAATGTAGATCAAACTTTCCAGTTTGATATTAAGAAACTTAATCAGGATGATTAAGCTACAATCCTGATCATTGGGTGGTTATCTTGGAAATGTAGATCAAACTTTCCAGTTTGATCATTAAGAAACTTAATCAGGATGATTAAGCTACAATCCAGATCATTGGGTGGTTATCTTGGAAATGTAGATCAAACTTTCCAGTTTGATATTAAGAAACTTAATCAGGATGATTAAGCTACAATCCAGATCATTGGGTGGTTATCTTGGAAATGTAGATCAAACTTTCCAGTTTGATATTAAGAAACATAATCAGGATGATTAAGCTACAATCCAGATCATTGGGTGGTTATCTTGGAAATGTAGATCAAACTTTCCAGTTTGATATTAAGAAACATAATCAGGATGATTAAGCTACAATCCTGATCACTCACTCATATAAGCTGTAATCATCTGCGTCCAGACGTTGGATTTCATTATTTCCGTGAGGGCATTATTAACCGGTTCACGGAGAGGAGAATCTTTTTTCATAGCGATGCCGTATTCTTCTTCGGTTGGTATCACATAACAGATCTTGAGAGGTTTAATACGAGCAAATGCTTCGGCTGCAGTATTATCCATAATGATCAAATCTATTTCCCTGTTAAGGAGAGCTAAGAGTGCCTGATTATTATTATCAAAACCAATCAGTTTATCCCAGGCTAATTCACCTGTTTCCACCAGGTTGTATTGCAGGTAATATTGTCCTGTTGTGCCATTCTGGGTGCCAATTTTAAATTGCTTTAGATCAGAATCCTGCTTGATATTGATATCACAATCGCTGCGGCTGAGAATGACCTGGTCAGCTGAAAAATATGGCATTGAAAAATCCACGAGTTCCAGACGCTGGTTATTAATGGTCATGGCAGAAATTGCCAGGTCGATCTTATTATTATAGACAGCCGGCAGGAGTTCATCAAATTCCATTTCCACGAATTGTATTTTATAACCTAACTTCTTTCCTATTTCACGAGCAAGGTCGATATCAAAGCCGGTTAATACTGATTTTTCACGATATTCGAAGGGAGGAAAATCTGCTTTCATGCCTATGTGCAAAACTGCTGGTTTCGGTGTGCAGGCATTTAAGATGAGAAAAACTGCCAAAAATATGATCACATTCTTTATTTTCATAATTACCCTCCGTATATATTTTTTTGAAAATCAATGATGATGTCAACAAAAAAAGCGGAAAAATATTAATCCTTGACTTAGAATTTATTAACTATATATAAGACTGTAAAAACCTGATGAGGAAATTATGGGAAAAGTTTATTTTAGCAAAAATATTTCTCCGGAAGCGATCTGGAATTTGTATCAGTTAGTAGCATTTGATGAACCTGGAAAAATAGGCATCAAACTGCATTTTGGGGAAGACGGAAACCATAATTTTCTGGAACCCGGTTTAACCCGTCTGCTCACACGGAATACGAAGGCACATTTTGTGGAAACAAATGTCCTGTATCTGGGAAAGCGTCACGAGACGGAAAGTCACCTGCAACTGGCTCGTGAGCATGGCTTTAATTTTGCACCACTGCATATTCTGGATGCTGACGGCGAATATACAGAACCACGGCAGGGATATAAACACTATCAGGAAGTTCGTTTGCCCCTTGGCATTAAAGAATATGACAGTTTCATTATTTACAGCCATTTCAAGGGTCACATAATGTCCGGATTTGGAGGCGCTATCAAAAATGTGGGCATGGGCATGGCAAGTATTCCCGGAAAAATGGCGCAGCACGCATCCAGGATCCCACTCATAAAAGGTGAGCGTTGCATTAATTGCGGAATTTGCCTGCAATCCTGTCCGGGAGATGCAATTACTCTGGAGCCGGTAAAAATCAATTACCATACCTGTATCGGCTGTGGTAAGTGTATTGGTGTCTGCCCGCAACGTGTTTTCAATATTCCCTGGTCAAGTACTTCCAACCACGTATTTCAGGAACGACTGGTGGAATATGCAGCAATGATAGCTGAAAACAGGAACATGGTATTCATTAATGTCATAGATCGGGTCTCAGCATCCTGTGATTGTGACAGCGGAGCCCCAGCTCCATTTTTGAATAATGTCGGCATACTGGCATCCCGTGATATGCTGGGGATAGATAAAGCAAGCCTTGATCTGGTGAACAGTCTCACCAGCGAGGAAGACAGTTTCCTTACTCATAGCCATACCAGTGGTCAGCATCAGCTCAAATATGCAGCAGCCACGGGCTTAGGCTCACTTGAATATGAATTGATAGAGCAGGGATAAAATAAATGAATCCTATTCAATTACTTGACTATATTATGTGATGAAATAATTTCTACTCTCGGAGGGAACAATGATCAATAATGCCAGAATTAAGAAGTTATCTATAAAACAGGAGAAGAAGCGGCAGGCTTTACTGGAGTCAGCTATCAAAGTCTTTTCCGAAAAGGGCTTTCATGAAGCCAGGATTTCCGAAATTGCTCATGAAGCTGGAGTCGCAGACGGGACTACTTATCTCTATTTCAAAAATAAAGATGATCTATTGATAAAAGCTGTGGAAGACTTGTTTGAAAGAAAACTGCAGGAAATGGAAAGGCACATCAGCCAGGAAAAAACAGGCAGAGACAAGCTGCTGAGATTTGCCGAAGAGCATATTACAATCTTTACGGAAGATCCGAAGGTGGTAAGGTTTCTGGGTGTGGAACTGCGCCAGAGCAAGGAGTTTTATAAAAAATATCCCGATTTTAAACCTTTGCGACATTATATGAAGTTTTTGCAGGAGATTTGTGAAGAAGCAATAGCTGAAGGTTCCATCAGAGCAATTGACTCCAAAGCACTGAGCTATATCGTGTATGGTACGGTAAATTTTGTGATCACGGAATGGGCAGTTCAGGAACAATCCTTCTCCCTGACTGAAGTGAAAAATTATGTGGAAGACATTCTCAGGTATGGCTTGATAGTAAGAAAAGAGGAATAAATAATTGATAATTGATAATGGATAATGAATCAACCGCGGATTAAGAGGATAATACGGATTGAAGAGAAGATGATTATATTTTTTAAAATAATTCAATGATATGAATTCTATTGATTTATGTTTCGATAAGCATTCACTCACTAAAACCTTGTGGAGGTCATTCGACCATACGCATAGTTTCAGTTGAGTAAAGATACAATTTCCCCTTCTTTCTCAACCGCGGATGACACAGATCATGCGGATAAGAGAAAGAAATACATTACGCACATCCTATTAATTTATTTTCTTCTCTATCCGTTTAATCCGATTGATCCGCGGTTTATTAGTCTTTCTTAATTATTGTTTGTTTTACCCGCATTTTCACGCTTTCTCCGCAGTTGCGGCAGATGGTGAAGGCTTTGCGGTTTTTCAGTAGCTGCTGCCGGAAATTATTAAATTCTCTGCTTTTCCAGAGCTGCAGCAGGGAAGATTTTTGCAGGCTGCCGATTCTGATGGAAGTATCCTTATCAAAACAGCAGACTGTCATTTCCCCATCCCAGTTGATGACGCCATTTACCCAGATACGCCGGCAGCGGTTAGGGATTCCTGCTTTCAGTTCAAAGTTTTCACCTGTAATTTTATACCGGCGATAGCGCGGGTTCAGTGGTAAAAAGTTCTCAATATCTTCAGGGGAGTAGATCTGCACTGTTTTCAATTCGAGGTTATCAACGCCTATTTGTTTTGCTTCTAATTTTATAGCTTCGATTTCATGCTCATTATGTTTCATCACGAGGAACTGCCAGCGCAGCAGGGGATTTTTCTTTTTCAGTTTTTTACGCGCCTGCACCAGTTCTTCTGCAAATCCCAGTACTTTGCTGAGTCTTCCGTTAATCCGGTATTTATTATATGTTTCCTGGGAAGCGCCATCCAGCGAGATGATCAATGAATCCAGACCACTTGCCACGATGTCTTCCGGTTCAGGATAAATATTCCCATTTGTGGAAAGCAGCGTGAACATTTTACGCTGGTCTGCATATTTCACCATTTCCAGAATTTTATCATTTAAAAATGGTTCACCCTGATTCCAAAGCACTACCATAAAGGAATGTTTATATGTCTGGTCAATTATCTGCCGAAAGGTTTCCAGATCCATGTATCCCTTAGGACGCTGCAGTGAACCGTTTCCCGTAGGGCAGAGCGGGCAGCGCAGATTGCAGATATTTCCCGGTTCGATCATGATCACCGGAGGATAGCCCCAGATGAGAGGTTTTTTGAGCAGCAGCGATAAAAAATAACCTGAATAGACTTTTACAGCATTCCAGGTGCGCTGCCAGGTCAAGGATTTTCGCAGAAACCTTAGATTCTCGTTAATCATTCAGTCTGGGGTGACCTGCAGCATTTGCCTGTAATTCAGCCAGCAATTCCGTTGCTACTTCTGCCTGCTCTCCCATTACCTGGATTTTTATTAAACCGGTTATGGAATAAAAACCATTATATATAGCGCCAAAATTTTCATTCAAAGTTATATATTCGATACCTGATCCTTCAAGAATGGATTTCGCTATTGCTATCAATCCCAGGTCCATAGTCTGTAATACCGTTACGTAATCACCTTCCATAATACTTCCTTATTCACTGAATTCTTCCACCTGGAAAATATATATCTCCGTTTCCGGATCTTTCCAGGCATCTGCCGGCAGATTGGCTTTACCGGAACATAAATGACGCAAAAAGGTCTCCTTGTTCCATCCTGTTTCTCTTGCCACCTGCGGCAGAAAAACTCCGCTATGCCAACCACTTTTGACCATCACTCCATCGCGCCCCATCACTATATCAGCCACTGAATTTATCCGCTGCATAGGAGTCAATACCGAAATTTCTATTTCTATATCTGCCATCTCTTTTTCCGTTACCGGTGAAAAACGAGGATCCTGAAATGCTGCGGATGCTGCCATCTCCCTTACGGCTTTATACAAACTGGTTCTTGCCTCCATGTGTCCTATACAGCCCCGCAACTCACCATGTTTGTGCAGAGTAACAAAAACCGCTCTATGTTCATTAAGTATGGGTGAGTCAGGAACAGAAATCTGCGTTTTCCTGCCTTTCAAAGCATCATCTATAGTCGTCAGAGCCAGATATAACAAAAACGATTTATCAGTATCTGTTAATTCAGAAGTTTTCACCTCTTCTTTCTCCAAAGGAAAAACTATTGCGCCATATCCGACAACTTCATTTAAGCCATATTCCGGATGTGCATCCCCGGAATTGGCATAATGCAATATTACAGGATTTCCACCTCCCAGACGCCGATAAATGTCACTAAAAATATCCAGAGCCAGCGAACCGCATAACTCGCATTCTCTGTTTTTAATTTTGTTATGAAGTTCTTCCCATTTTTCTTCCTCTATGAGTTTCAAGGTTGCAGCATCCATCTTATTGGCTTTTTCATAAGGATGATAGTGTGACATATCGCTGCTGATGACAAAAAGAAATTTCTTATCACTCTTTGACACATAATCATATAGCGCATCTGCCGTTTTTTTAAGCACCTCGGGGTTGCTGCAGGATGTTAATATGGAAACGGCTTTGAATTCTGGCAGCATCACCTGTAGAAATGGCATCTGAGCTTCATTGCTGTGTTCAACACTATGGATCTTATCCATAGAATCGATCGACTTATCATAATTTTTTAAAAAGGTGACCAGATCATTATCCACTTGAATAAGCCCAAGTGGTGTGGACATTGAATCCCCATCATAAACGCTGACTATGCCCTGCAGAAAGTGATGACTGGAGCCGATCAGGATCACGGTATCATATTTTTTACCTTCCAAAAGCTTATAACACCACGCGGCCACGGGTGCACTGAACATATAACCTGCATGAGGAACCAGAATTCCCAAAGGCTGCAACTGCTTCTGCTCATCTGTCAACTCAACCTGATTTAAATAGTCATCAATCTCTTTACGTAATTCAACAGGATTCGAGGGGTACCATCTACCGCTTACCGCCGGTTTCCTGATCTTGCATTCCAGCGGTAGAAGCAGACAAAATACCAAAAAAAGCGAGAATATCATTACATTATCCATATCTGCCTCCTGAATGAAAATAAATATACTCTATGCTTATCTTTACGTCAAGCAGTATTTACGAATAACCGGGTGAGTTGTGACTCGGGACTCGGAACTCGGAACTCGAAACTCGGAACTCGGAACTCGAAACTCGGAACTCGGAACTCGAAACTCGGAACTCGGAACTCGGGACTCGTAACTCGGAACTCGGAACTCGGAACTCGGAACTCGGGACTCGTAACTCGGAACTCGGAACTCGGAACTCGGAACTCGAAACTCGGAACTCGGAACTCGGAACTCGGAACTCGGAACTCGGAACTCGTAACTCGGAACTCGGAACTCGAAACTCGGAACTCGGAACTCGGAACTCGTAACTCGGAACTCGGAACTCGGAACTCGCACGGTTAATTTCTAATAGCATAGAACATGTGTAATAATGTATTAATGTAAGTAAAAATTACATATCTTATGAGTAAACCAAGCCATAAAGATGCCAATCGGAGGGTACTGGGAGACAGTAAAGGATGATATTTATTTATATATTATAAAGATAGATGGATTTTGCCGGAAAAATGATGTTTTCACAGTGAAAATTACGTTACGGGAATTAAATTGAGATAAATGAGGGGGGACGTTCGAATTGATTAAGGATTAAGGATTATGGATTAAGAATGCAGCCTGTGGTTGAATCAATGTTTCTCAGTTTTCCAGTTTCTTTTTTTAAGCCGCAAGGCTCATCTGCCGATTACCGTTCACTGATCACTGGTCACGTTGAGAGCAACGCGAAGTCATTTCAACATACGTTCTCCATTTTTGAAAATATTTCCCGTTTATCTTCCTGCTTTCAATATTTCACCTCCGTAAATCTGCCATAAATTAACACTTAACACGCTGTATTATAAGACATAACATCTGATTACTGTCCAATATGCAACGTTAAAGAGGGGTTAATGAAGGTTCAGTAAAAGTCAGATCTATGATTGTTAATTTAGCTACCTAAATTAGAACTAATGTTATAATCCGAGAAGTATTTAATTTACGCAGATATTTTAATCCCGGAGTTAGAGGATAATAATTAAAAGTAAAATACTGGCATCCCCCCGTTTATTTTATTCAAGATTTGGAGTAACTTCATATTTTATAAAGTAATATTTAGGATTTATCTTTTATAATTCCCGGTACGGGATAAATTTGTATAGCGTAAGGTTGCACCGCAGGTGCTTCCTTATGTAAAAAATGAGACGCTCCCCCACCCCATCGGCGCGCATCGCGGATGGGGTGGGGGGCTGGAGTTTGGACATTTTTTGTATTCTCTCATTAGCCCACGACTTTAGTCGTGGGATTAATATTACATACGTTTTTGAGTCACTTCAGTGACTTCTTATAATAGATTCAATGTATTACAAGTTACATAAACTATATTTAGTTGAGGATTCACAGAACTGACTGAAGTCACTTACTATCGTTGATAATCATAATGCATCATTCATAAGGTAGTCTCGGATTACCGAGCCAACCTTACGCTATACAAATATATCCCTTTCAGGGAAATGAAACTCCACGACAGGCGAGATATTTAAAACTTCGGGGGGATGCCTTTAAAAGTAAAATAAACTTGACATAATGACAAGGCCGGTTAGTAATTGTTCTGTATGATTCGATAGTAGTGAAAAGAGTTTGATATTCATTTTATGGGAGGAAAGATGTATAAGTTATTATTTTTTATAGTTATACTCGTGATCATGATGGGGCTTTGGGGTGAGGTCATTAATATTCCAGCAGATTATTCGACAATTCAGGAAGGGATTGCGGCTGCTGCAGCAACCGACACTGTTCTGGTTTCACCAGGCACTTATATTGAGAACATCAATTTCAATGGCAAGGCAATAACGGTTGGTTCATTATTCTGCACAACCCAGGATACGAGTTATATTTCGCAGACGATCATAGATGGAAATCAGAATGGTTGCGTAGTAACTTTTGATAGTGGTGAAGATACAACTTCAGTATTGATTGGTTTCACGATAACAAACGGCAATTATGCGTATGGTGGAGGAATCCATTGCACCGGTACGAGTAGTTCTGTGATTGAAAACCTGATAATAGAAAATAATGAAGCTGGTGCGGGAGGTGGAATTTATAGTATTAGCCAGGAAAATCCGATTTTCCGGAATCTGGTCATAAGAAATAACATTGCCAATAATGGTGCCGGGATATATTGTGGTCATAGTGGTGAATTAATTAACCTTGTCATTAGAAATAACCAGGCAATGAATGGAGGTGGTATATATTTTACATCACAAGCGGAATTGTTATTAGAAGCAGTAACCATTAAGTGGAATACAGCAACAAGAAATGGTGGTGGAATCTACTGTTTGTATGGAGCAAATCCGGTATATGACGGCGAAGACCTGTGCAGTATATATGCTAATAATCACTTATCTCCTCATTGCATCGGTAATGATATCTATTCAACAGGTCAAATAACCGTAATTGTAGATACTTTTACAGTTATACAACCCACAGATGTACAAATCTGTCCTCTGGAGAATTGCACATACGATATAATGCATGGATATTTCCCACAGGTTGCAGCAGATCTATATGTATCACCCGATGGAGATAACAGTAATAATGGACTTACTGCGGATCAACCATTAAGAAATATTGGATATGCCAGCACAATAATAGTTTCTGACAGTTTAAATCCTCATACAATACATCTTGCTGATGGGATTTATAACAGCAGCACTAATGAAGAACGTTTTCCAATAAGCCTCGGAGATCATATAAGATTATGCGGAGAAGATCAGGAAACTGCAATTCTCGATGGTGAGGATACGTATGGGATTATCAGACTGGAGAGCATTAAGGATTTATTCATCACAAATCTGACAATTACCAATGGTCATTGTTCTGATTACGGGGGATTTAAATGTGAAAATTCTGAAATTACTCTGGAAAATCTAAAATGTTCAGAAAATGCTTCGAACCTATATGGAGGCGGGATAAAATGTTCTAATTCCGATCTTATTATAAGTGGCAGCTCAATAATAAATAACAGTGCATCTCGAGGTGGTGGGATTTATGCAAATAACGAATCAAGTCTAATGATAGAAGATTGCGAGTTTTCCGGGAATTCAGCTTCAGACTCCGGTGGAGGTTTATCCTTCTCAGGGGACAGTCTAATAATCAATAACTCGTCAATTTATGATAATTATGGGCGATATGGTTCAGGAGGTATTAGTCTTGCCGGTGAAATTGTGACATTGAATGATGTTGTAGTATCTTTTAATAGCAGCAATGGTAACTCTGGAGGAATAGGATATAGTGCCAACAGCGGAAGCTTTACGAATGTATTGATAATGAATAACGAAACACGCTTGAATGGTGGTGGATTTTACGGTTATGCGGGGAACTTAACGATGGAAGATGTGACAATATCCTATAACAGGAGTGGAGAGAATGGTGGAGGCTTGTATATTGAGGAAACTACGATAGACTTCGACCCGGATAATAGAAGTAATATTTATCTGAATAATACCATTAACAGGGGTACAGGTAACGACATATATTCTCAGGTATTACAGAATGTGATCGTGAATATTTTTACTTCAGTCAGTCCTACTGAATACCATGCATCACCTCTGGATAATTTCACATTTAGTATTGGGCAGGGATTACAAAACCAGGTAAATCATGATCTATACGTATCTCCGGAAGGTGATAATAATAATAGTGGAATAAGTTTTGAAGAACCTTTAAAGACTATTCAGTATGCCTGTTCCATAATGATGGCAAGCAACCATAATCGCAATATATATCTGGCAGAAGGAGTTTATAGTCCGTCAGCAAATGGAGAATTTTTTCCCATATCTCTTATTGATCACATATCATTGGTTGGATTAGATCAAGAGAACGTAATACTCGATGCAGAGGATTTTGCCAGTGGAATACGTTTATATGATATTCAGAATACCAGCCTTTCCAATTTTACAATTATTAACGGTAATGCCCTTCATGGCGGAGGGATCAGTTGTACAAATTCCAACGTTGATATCAGTAATGTTACAATTACAGAAAATTATGCAGGATACGGAGGAGGTATCTATATAGAGGATTCTTCTATTGAAATGGAGGAGGTTAATGTTCTCAATAATTCAAGTGGTTATGGAGGTGGAGTTTATCTGGTAGATTCAGATGTTAATATGCAGGATATTTTTATTGAGGAAAACTCGTGCACACATGAAGGTGGGGGAGTTCAGGTAGAAACCTCAGATTTGTTAATGGAAAATGTGTTAATATCAGCCAATTCTTCTCAAGTTGATGGGGGAGGATTATTTATTCATCATGCTAATGTAGAGATGAATAGTTCTCAAATTGAGAATTGTTCAGCCGGTGGAAGTGGAGGTGCTGTTTTTTGTAATTCGTATTCAACATTGGATATTATTAATTCAACACTTTTTAATAATACAGCGTCTATCAGTGGAGGGGGAATATTAATCTACACTTCGGAGCTGGTTCTGGAAAATGTTGATATACATAGCAATATCTCATTTGAATCCGGAGGAGGAATTTATGGTCAAACTTCGGACCTTGAATTTCATAATGTTTCTATTGTAAACAATTCTTCAGGAGTTGGTGGTGGATTTTTTAATGAATATAATACAGTAATTTTTGACAGCGAAAATCGCAGCAGCATCTATCTGAACAATGTTAATAATCGGGGAAATGGCAGTGATATATATTCAACAGGCGATATCATTGTAATTGTGGATACTTTCACAGTGTCCTCACCTACGGATTTTCATGCGGCACCACTTTATCATTTTTCCTTTGATATTCTAAATAGCATCCAGAGTCAGATTGATTCTGATTTATATGTATCCCCTGATGGTGATAATTTCAATAGCGGAATTAATCCTGAAAATCCCTTAAAAACGATACAATATGCCTGTTCGATAATTCTAGCGGATAGTCTCAATCATCACGTTATAAACCTTGCTGAAGGAGTATATTCTTCTTCAACTAATGGTGAGTTTTTCCCGGTAAATATTCCAGATTTTGTCTCTCTCAGGGGAGATGAAGAGCATTCTGTAATTCTGGATGCAGGATCTAATGGCAGCGTTATAATTATAGCAGAATGTGATAGTATTGAATTATCTAATTTGAAGCTGAGAAATGGGAATAGTATTAATGGCGGAGGGATAGATTGTTCTCACTCAAACATCTTCCTGAATAATATTGGTATAAGTAATAGCTCAGCTCTAAGAGGTGGAGGGATCTATGCTGAATATTGTAACATTAGCATGCAGAATGTTGCGATATGTGATAATGAAGGGCAATATTCAGGGGGAGGTATTTATCTGGAAGTTTGCCATGCTGACATGATAAATCTTACGATTTCTTCAAATTTTACTGAAAATAATGGAGGTGGGATATACTTTTATAGTTCTACAGCAAATATAGTGAACACTATTCTCTGGGATAATAGTCCGGAAGAAATCTATTTCCATGGCGTTTATCAATACAATGAAATTGCAGTCGCCTTTTCAGATATTGCAGGTGGCATTGAGAGTATAATCACAGATGAAATCGCAACTGTTATATGGCTGGAAGGAAATATAGACAGCAATCCGCTGTTTGCTGATGTGTCCAATGGGAATTTTCTATTACTGACGGGTTCTCCCTGTATTGATGCCGGAACTGCGTATTTCGAATATGACGGTGAAGTTCTGATAGATTTGAGTGAAGATGAATACTGGGGTGAAGCTCCAGACATGGGAGCCTTTGAATATGGGATGGTAGCAAATGACGAATTAAAAATTGAAAATGGAAAATGTAAAATTAGTAATTATCCCAATCCTTTTAATCCAGAGACTAACATAAGCTTTTATCTGGAAAATGACAGTCATGTATCTGTAGAAATATACAATATTAAAGGACAAAAGATAACGACTCTTATAAAGGATAATTTAAAGACAGGGAATCATAAAACTATCTGGAATGCTGCGGATTGCGGCAGCGGAATATATTTTTTAAGATTGACAACTGGCACTAATATTGAGATGAAGAAACTGATACTTATCAAATGAAGGGGCAATGATGAAGATAGTTTTTACACTAGTACTGGTGATAATAACTTTTTGCGTGTTTTCCGAAACAATATATATACCTGAAGATATTCTGACAATTCAGGGAGGCATCGAAGCAGCAAGTAATGGTGATTCTGTAATTGTATCACCAGGAATTTATGTGGAAAACATCAACTTCAATGGGAAAGCTATTACTCTGGGATCATTATTCTGCACAACTCAGGATACGAGCTACATCTCGCAGACTATAATAGATGGTGGACAGAACGGTAGTGTGGTGACTTTTGCGAGTGGAGAAGATACTACTTCAGTTTTAACAGGATTTACGATCAGAAACGGATCAGGAGAGTATCCAGCAACTGATGAAAACGGGGGTGGGATATATTGTAGTGAATCCGGTTCCCTTTTGAGTGATCTAGTAATTGAAAGTAATTCAGCAGACGAAGAAGGCGGGGGATTATATTTCGGTAATTCAGATGCGATATTAAGAAATCTGACCGTAGCGAATAATACTGCGAGAAAAGGTGGTGGAATTTGTAGCAGGAATTCAGATATTTATCTTGAGAATATAATTATCACCGATGATGTAGCACAAAGAGACGGTGGTGGGATATATCTCTCGGGAAACAATCCTGTACTGAAGGGTATAAATATAACTAACTGTTCAGCAAGTTATGGAAGAGGTGGAGGAATTTATATAGAAAACAGCGGACCAATTCTGGAAGATGTCACAATAACTCTCTGCAATGCCAGGTATGGGGGAGGGCTGGATTGCTTGTCAGCAGATGTCAGCTTGACAAATGTGAGTGTCAGAGACAATGAAGCTTTTTATTATGGAGGAGGAATCGGATGTTATAATACAATATTGGATTTTAACAGTGAAAACCGTTGCAGTATTTACTCTAATACCGCTTCTAATTTTGGCAGTGGCAATGATATCTACAGTTCGACGACACAAAACGTAATAGTTGATACGTTTACAGTTCTTCATCCGACAATATATCATGTTCTATCTTCTGAAGTATTTACTTATGATATAATTCATAACGTAATAGAACAGGTGGAATCCGATTTATATGTATCACCCGAGGGCGATAATGAGAATAGCGGTTTAAACTCAGAAGAACCATTACGGAATATCTGGTATGCAATATCAATCATCTATTCAGATAGTCTTAATCCCTTGACCATACATCTTTCTGACGGTATTTACAGTTCTACATCTAATAACGAGAATTTTCCTCTCTGTATTCCATTTAATACTACTTTATCGGGAGTCAGCTTTGATGAAGTGTTACTTGATGGGGAAATGATGACCAATATAATAAATAATTACTACACAGAAAGCGTAGTTATAACCAATATAACTATCACTAACGGGTTCAGTGGATATGGGGGCGGGATCTACTTTTCATCAGGGAGTCTGGAGTTGGACAATGTGATGATATGGGAGAGTCGGGCAACGGAAGGCGGAGGTATAATATGTTCTCACAGTAATCTTGTTATAACGAATTCGTGGATCACAGAGAATACCGCAGAAGATCTTATGGGCTCTAAAGGTGGTGGATTATATCTTCATGAAAGCACTGCTATATTGGAACATGTAATTATATCAGGAAATACAGCATATAATGGCAGTGGGATTTATTGTGCTAATAATTCCAATCTCAATCTCATAAATGTCCGGTTAGAGAATAATGAAGCTACGGGATACGGAGGAGGGCTGTATTTAGAAAATGATTTAATGGTTCATATTGAGAATACCTTGTTGAATAATAATCATGCGGAAGGAACAGGTGGCGGGATTTACAATCATTCCAGTTTATTAACTATGGCAGGTGTGACGATCAGTAATAATTCTGCTCAAAACCTTGGAGGAGGTATTTATACTGCAGGAGCTCCGGATTCGCTTTTTTCAGAATCAAACCGGTGTAGTATTTATCGAAATATAACAGGGCAGAGGGGACCAGGTAGAGATATTTATTCAACAGGATATATAGAAGTCATTGTTGATACATTTACGATAATGAATCCGACGGATTACTACAGTTCACCGCTGGAGAATTTTTCTTTCGACATACTTCACAGTTACTACGAATCAGTAAGTTCAGATCTATATGTTTCTCCTGCCGGCAATGATAATAATACCGGCATTAGTATTTATGATCCGTTACAGACAATTACTCATGCTCTGGAAATAATTCAGGCAGACAGTTTGAATCCCAGGATAATTTATCTTGCAGAAGGCACCTACAGCCCTTCAATCAGTGGAGAGATATTTCCGCTTTGCCCGTATGATTATATAACGGTATCAGGTTCAGGAATTAATATTACAATAATTGACGCGGAAGGGACGGATCAGGTTATATCCATTATCCGGTCAGACAGTGTCAATATCTCCGGATTAACTCTAACAAATGGTAATTCAACCATGGGAGGCGGAATTTATTGCTCAAGTTCCACAATTGATCTGGAAGATTTAAAAATAACTAATAGTATTGCCGATGAAGGTGGAGGGATTTACTGTACCGGTTCAACAGCTAATTTTGAAAACCTGGAGATTAGTAATTGTGATGCAATTATAGGGGGTGGAATATTTACCTGCTATAATCCCGAAATGATATTAGATAGAACTCTAATTGTAGAAAATCATAGTATTAACGATGGGATAATTGACTGCCTCGCTTCAACACTCATTTTAAAGAATACAACTGTGGCGCAAAATACAGGTAATAGCGGGAGCTCAATTTCTCAATATAATTCTTATGTGCTTATTCTGAATAGTATATTCCGGAACAATTTTGATTATGAGTTATATGCAGATGGAGATGATTTATTAACTGTAACTAATTCCGATGTCATGCAAGGATTAGAGGGTGTGTTCAGTGATGATGAAACTATAGTATCCTGGCTGGAAGGCAATATTGATGAAGATCCCCTTTTTGCAGATCCGGAAAATGGGAATTACCAGTTAAGTGCTGATTCTCCCTGCATTGATGCCGGAACGGCATATTTTGAATATGAGGGTGAAATTCTGATTGATCTTGAAGAAGATGAATACTGGAGTGCAGCTCCTGACATGGGCGCTTATGAATATTATCCTGTTGCCGAAAATGAAGATGAGATAGAAATTGAAAATGGAAAATTGAAAATTGAAAATTACCCCAATCCCTTCAATCCGGAAACTACAATTTCTTTTTTTACCACAGAGGGCACAGAAAACACAGAGTTAAGTATATATAATCTGAAAGGGCAACTCATTCGCAAATGGAAAATTGATCCGTCTTCATTACATTACGCCGCGACAAGTAATGGAAAATGGAAAATTAATAAGATAGTCTGGAATGGACGTAATAGTGATGGTAAAGCCGTTAGTTCAGGTGTATATCTGATGCAATTGAAAACAGATAAGCAGTCGCTGAGTAAAAAGATTATGCTTTTAAAATAAAGATTAGAGTTGCTCTGTTAACTCATAATGTGCCTGCTGAATATTCTCAATTTAGCAGGCACTATTTTTTGCTGATAATTTTCTTCAAAGCCAGCGTCAGGGTAAATAAAAGTTGACAAAAAGACACGTGATGATTAGTGTGTCTTTGGGTTGCTTGCCTTAGTGTTAAGGAAATTTTAGGGGGAATACTTATGAGACAAATTTTCATTATTGCTTCGTTATTACTTTTTACGCTTGGTTTAACAGCTGAAATTATTCATGTACCGGAAGATATTGAACATATCCAGTCAGCAATTCAATCGTCATCAGATGGAGATACGATACTGGTATCACCAGGAATTTATGTTGAACATCTTGTAATTATGGAGAAAGAGCTGATAATAGGCTCCTTATTTTATACTACTCAGGACACAAGCTATATTTCGCAGACAATAATTAATGGAGATGATAACAATGTTGTCAGTTTCAGTTTTGGTGAGAATCTGAATTCTGTTTTATCTGGATTCACGATAACTAATGGTGATAGGGGAATTACCTGTTATGAATACAGTCCGATTCTGGAGAACTTGAAGATAATGAATAATTCTGGTACATCAGGAGGAATTGTCTGCAGTTATTCCAGTCCAGTAATTGAGAATGTGAAGATAACCAATAATTCTGCTTATCGGGGTGGAGGGATTAACTGCACATATAATTCTCATCCGAGTCTGTCAAATGTAACGATAGCGTATAATACTGCTACCAGGTGCGGAGGTGGGATTTACTGCGATGAATCTTCAAGTGTGATCTTCAGTATTGAAAATCGCTGTAATGTTTATCTGAATAATGTTGATAATCGTGGTATTGGAAGTGAAATTTACTCGCTTTCCACCTTTGATGTCATTTTAGATACATTTACGGTAATAAATCCGACAGATTTTCATGTTTCACCCTATGAAAATTTCACTTTTGACATTTTAAATGGAATTCAAGATCAGGTTAATTCGGATTTATATGTTTCGCCTGAAGGAGATAACAGTAACAGTGGATTGAGTGTTGATAATCCATTAAAAACAATTCAATATGCTTGCTCTATCATCATGTCAGACAGCTTGAATTCCCATACAATTTATCTTGCAGAGGGAATTTACAGCCCATCAACAAATGGGGAAATATTTCCTGTCAGTTTACCCGGATATGTTTCTTTAACTGGTGAAAACGAAGAGAATGTAATACTTGACGCTGATAGTATAGCCAGTGTTATGAGATTAATTAATGTGGACAATATAATAATTTCCAATCTGACGATTACAAATGGGAATGAATTTAACGGAGGAGGTATTTACTGCGATTATGCAAGCATTACCCTTCTAAACGTTACCATTAGTGATAATTATGCTATTCATGATTGTGGTGGTATTTGTTGTATTAATTCTACTATGATCTTGGAAAATGTGACGGTTGCGAATAATATTGGAGGTTACACTGGAGGTATCGGTTTTGGTAATTCTTATCCGACACTTGAAAATGTGACTATAATAAATAATCTATCAGGAACTAGTGGGGGTGGAATTTATTGCAGTGATTCAAGTCCAACACTGGAAAATGTGTTAATCATGAACAATTCAGCAAATCTCTTTGGTGGCGGTATTTATTTAAGTTGGGATTCCAGTCCGACACTGGAAAATGTAATAATTGCAGATAATATTGCTGAATATGGCGCTGGAGGGGGGATTTTTTGCAGTGAGGAATCCAATCCAAGTCTGTTAAATGTGACGATAAGGAACAATTCGGCAAATTATGGTGGCGGTGGGATTTTCTGTGAATTCGATTCCGTTCCGGTTTTCAGCAGTGAAAATCGCTGTGATATCTATTTGAATAATGTGAATAATCGCGGCAGCGGGAGTGATATTTACTCAACTGAGCCAATCAATGTCATAGTTGATACATTTACGGTAATGAATCCGACAGATTTTCATGCAGCACCTCTGGAGAATTTCATTTTTAACATCCTAAATGGTGTTCAGGATCAGGTTAATTCGGATTTATATGTTTCTCCTGAAGGGGACAACGGTAATAATGGATTGAGCGCAGAAGAACCTTTGAAGACTATTCAGTATGCCTGTTCCGTAATCCAGGCTGACAGTTTGAATTTTCATACGATCTATCTTTCAGAAGGGATCTACAGCCCCTCTGCTAATGGTGAGTTTTTTCCGGTAAATCTACCGGATAATGTATCATTAACAGGTGAAAACGAAGAGAATGTTATCCTTGATGGAGAAGGCATTACCAGTGTCATGATGTTTTATTATGTGGAAAATGTTACTGTATCCAATCTGACAATTACTAATGGATATGCTGAATATGGAGGAGGGGTTCATTGTAGTTATTCAAGTCCGACTTTGGAGAATGTGATAATAACTGATAATACGGCAAGTAATTACGGAGGTGGTTTTTTTAGTTCAATTTTTTCCGATCCGCAATTGAAAAATGTGTCTATAGTAAATAATACGGCAAGTATGGGAGGAGGATTCTGTAGTTTTAGTTATGTTTCCAGTCCGATTCTGGAAAATGTACAGATAAGCAATAATTCAGCTTATTTTGGAGGTGGTTTCTATTGTTATGCTTCAACATCGGTTCTGAAAAATGTTACGATAGCAAATAATCTGGCTAATAGTTCCGGAGGTGGAATTTATTGCCATCATAATTCCAGTTTGAGTTTGATAAACGTTAATATAGTAAATAATCTGGCTTCTGATATTGGGGGCGGGATATACCAGAGTAATTCTAACTCAAGTATAGTTAATTGCATAATGTGGAATGATACTCCTGGAGAGATTTATTTTTTTGAGGACTCAGAATCTGATACAATGACAATTGCCTATTCCGATATTCAGAATGGAATTGAGAATATCGGGATCAATAATGCTACAGTTAACTGGCTGGAGGGAAATATTGACGCTGATCCGTTATTTGCAGATGCCATAAATGGAGATTTTGCACTCACAGAGGATTCACCTTGTATTGATGCAGGAACGGCATTTTTTGAATATGAGGGCGAAGTGTTGATAGATATTGAGGAAGAAGAATACTGGGGAATTGCACCTGATATGGGTGCTTATGAATATGGCAGCGTCAGGGCTGACGAATGTAAAATTGAAAATGTAAAATGTAAAATTAGTAATTACCCCAATCCCTTCAATCCGGAAACTACGATTTCTTTTTTTACCACAGAGGGCACAGAGAACACAGAGTTAGCTATCTATAATCTGAAAGGACAGTGCGTCCGCGAATGGAAAATTGATCCGTCTTCATTACATTACGCCGCGACAAGCAATGGAAAATTGAAAATTAATAAGGTGGTCTGGGATGGGCGCAATAGTGATGGTAAAGCGGTAAGTTCAGGATTATATTTATTAAGATTAAAGACGGAAGATGAGCAGATCACCAGGAAGATGATGCTGATCAAATAATTGATGATTGATAATTGAAAATTGAAAATTAGAAGAAGACACAGACGAGACGTCTATGCTACAAGTTACTTCAGAACACCTGACCTCATAAAAGGTAACTAAATTGTAATACTATACATTTCAATATATTATCTCTTATTCACATTTTATCCCTTGCCAAAATAAAGATTTATAATTGAACTTAATTTTTGAAAAACATGGAGGATGTAATCAAAGATACGCCGGGAAATGCATTACTCTTCCCACACTGAAAGACGTGAAGTCCATTTTCAATTACTGTATATTCTTGTGAATCGGTACCGCTTGTCCGGGGTGGAGGGTACCGACAGTCCGGACAAGCGGTACCGAAAAAGATTACTATTCGCTTAAATGTTTCTCCAATCCATATATTTCTCTCATTGAAATATCTCTTGAT
>JAIPGO010000052.1 GCA_021736135.1 Candidatus Cloacimonadota bacterium | reverse complement strand
TGGGGTGGGGGGGTAGGGTGGGGGCTAATATTATATTCTACAAATAGATAAGTCCTACGGACTAATTAACATTCCCTAAACTATCTCAGGAAATTTAGTTTTGTCAATTACGATAATCCTGCCAAAAGCGTAGCAGATGTGCACATTTCATCTTCTTTTTAAGAATTTTGGTAATTATATAAAGAGTTACACTGAACAGTATCCCCTGGAATTCTTAGATATTCCAGCAATATTGGAGTATCTTATACTCACCGGAGCATGCCCCTTTCCTGAGGAAGCTGGCATCCCCCCGTTTTATTATTCATGATTTGTGGTAACTTCTTATTTTATAAAGTAATATATATGATTTATCTCTTTTAATTCCCGGTACGGGATAAATTTGTATAGCGTAAGGTTGCACAGAAGGTGCTACCTTATGTAAAAAATGAGCCCCACCCCCACCCCATCGGCGCTACGCGCCGATGGGGTGGGGGTGTATGCATCATTCATAAGGTAGTCTCGGAGTAACGAGCCAACCTTACGCTATACGAATACATCCCTTTCAGGGAAATGAAAGTTCATAAAAGGCGAGATATTTAAAAATTCCGGGGGGATGCCAGCTTCCTGAGGAAGATATTGACAGAATGGTAAATAGTTAAAATTTTGCTCTTGATGATATAAATGGAGGATATAGTATGAATAGGAAAACTCATATAGTGGTTTTGCTTGTGATTTTAGCATTGGTAACTTTTCTATTTGCCGAGAAGACGAAAGAGCGGCTGGCGAATGAGAAAGGAGTGGAAGGCGAAGACTACTTTAATGCAGGTCAGTTTCTGGAATGTGGTGCAGCTATGGAAGAAGCGATTCAAATGTTTCAGGAAGCAGTAGTGGAAGACAGCATACCGGCAGACCCGGAAAAGATTTATCTCTGGTATAATATTGCCTTTAGTGCCTATATTCAAGCGAACGCTCTTGAGAAAGCCCTGAAAATTGAGAATGAACGCATAAAGATTTCGCCTGATGAACTGGAACTTTACTCTACAAAGGCAATACTTCTTAAAAATCTGGAACGTATTGATGAAGCACTTGAAGTTTATAAATATATTGATTCCATAAAGCCTGATGATGAGAACTGCAATAAAATTGCTAAAATATATCAGGATAGAGAAGACTGGGATAATGCTTTGATCTGGTACAATAAATCTTACGAACTTAAGCAGGATTCCAAGACAATTCAGAACATAGCAGTAATAAATCTTCGTCTTGGCAGGACAGAGGAAGCAATTAAGGCATATGAGGATTTTCTGCAAAAAGATATACCTCAGGCTGCCCGGATCAGAACATATAAGAATCTGGGAAGACTATATGAAGACCTTAATGATACCCCCAAGGCCATCAAGTACTATGAAAAATTACTGGAACTTAAATATGATCCCCAGATTGGACTCTTAATGATAGATAAATATTATGAAATGAAAAGTTACGATAAATGCCTGGAGAAAATAGCTGTCTATCTGAAGAATAAACCCGGTAATTCTGATGCGCTCTATTATCGGGCACAGATCAAATATGACCGGGGAGATAAAGTGGGAGCAAGAGCTGATTTTGTCACCATTTCCAGCGATCCGAGATTTAAGGCAACTGCTCAGGGTTTCATTGAATCTATAGATTCGGAATAATTTTTGAGATATCGTTATAAACCGGTGGGAAACCACCGGTTTTTTGCTCTTAATTGCCGGAAATGATATTTTATAAGTGTGAATATTTTTTTTTATTGCCAATGGAAGCGCATTCATTAAATTATCTCAAAATGGTGAGGTAAAATGAAAAAGATAATAATAATTATAATGGTCTTAATACTTGGTTGTTTTTCCAGTGCCGAGACTCATCGCATAGGGAAAATAAAGGGAAATATCTGGAACGAATTCACGCGAAATCTGTTAGAAATAGAAATAGATTTCTGCTACAACGTCGAGACAAAAGAGTTTTCTTTGCTTTTTAATACTCCCCTGAATCCGATAGAACTGGTTATAAGTGAAGAATACCGGGCAGAAATGGAGAAAAGCCTGCGTAGTTTCCGGCGTAAATTACGTCAGGCGGAATTACAGGAAGAGAAATATGATCTGGAATTAAGTGTTTTACCTGTAGCTGTCTGCCGCTTTGAGAAAGGTAAGACCTGGTTTGATTCGCAGATCAATTCCACGACAAATTTCTTTTCACAATCAAAAGATATTCATCAGTTTATTCTTATAACCAGCGCTATGAAAGAAAATGGTGACGGAGTGATGAAACGAGACGGCTTAACGGTATATATAGATTCTTCAGAAATCAAGGGAATGCAGGAGCTTTTCAAAGAGGAAACTTTTCAGAAATATCAGAAGAAGTAAGCTAATTTGGGTAATTGGTCACTGAACAACAATATCCTTGTTTTTTTGGATCAGAATATGTAGTCAAAACCTGGAACCGAGACCCGGAATCTGGTATTCGTGATTAGAGAAATCAGGGCAGGGATGTCCTGCGAAGGTATTCAGGGCATCCCTGCCCTGATTCAATTAATATTCAAATTTCACAATGCAACATTCAAAATTGAAGAGACCATACGCAAAGTCTCACCCTCAAATCGGCTTCATTTCTTCTTTTCTTAAGTTTTGGTTTTTCCGGATCAGGTCTTACCTTCTCCGTTACCACCGGTAACTTGATAAAAGCTGTTCTAATATGAAAAGCCATTTTAGCTTTGTCGTCATTTTTCTGCTTGCCAAAGAATTTAGTAGATAAAATGTGACATGTAATTAAAATCCCACTTAAGGAGTAATAGATGAGAAAAATTTATCTAGCCGGGAACTGGAAAATGAATAAGACTTTTCAGGAAGCGGATGATTTTCTGTATGAACTGGGAGAATACCTGGAAGAAAAGACTTTAAGAAACGTGGAAGCGATTATCTGTCCTCCCTTTCCCTATCTGGAACTGGTAACCGATATGGCGGAAGAACTTCCTCTGAGTTGCGGAGCGCAGAATGTATCGGAATACAAGTCAGGCGCTTATACTGGTGAGATTTCGGCTGAAATGCTCTCTTCGATGGAAGTGGAATATTGCATAACAGGTCATTCCGAACGGCGTAACATCTTTGGTGAATCCAATAGTGTGGTTAATGCCAAGATAAAACAGTTGCAGGAACATTTCATCATACCCATCTTGTGCATTGGCGAGAAACTGGAAGAAAGAGACGCGGGAAAAACTGATGAAGTGGTACTTTCGCAATTGCAGGGTAGTTTGAAAGATATAAAAATCGACGGCAACCTGTTTATTGCCTATGAGCCAGTCTGGGCTATCGGAACCGGTAAAACGGCTACTCCGCAGCAGGCGCAGGAAGTGCATAAACTCATCAGGGAATGGCTTAGAGAAAATTATGGGGAAGATGTTGCAGCCGATATACCAATTTTGTACGGCGGCAGTGTGAAACCGGGTAACCTGAAAGAACTGCTTAGGGAAGCAGATATAGATGGCGGTTTGATCGGAGGCGCTTCTCTGGAAATTGAGGGTTATATTAAAATGCTGGAAATTGCCGGCAATCTGAAATAAATATCTGAGGTGATATAATGCTTGATCTTAAATTCATACGCAGTAACCCCGAACTAGTGTCAACTGCGGTTAAGAATAAAAATGAAAAGTGCGACATCAGCGCTCTGCTGGAGCTGGATGAAAAGAAGCGTAAGCTGCAGTTTGATTTTGATCAGTTACGGGCGGAACAGAAAAAAGTAAGCGCTGAAATACCGGTATTAAAAAAGGCTAAAAAGGATACAACTGCCATTATGGCAGATATGAAGCTGATAGCCGATAAGCTTAAGGATATCAATACAGAATTAACAGAAACCGGTAACACTCTGGATGCTTTGCTGATGACGGTTCCCAATATTCCGCATCCCGCAGTTCCCCTGGGCGGTGAAGAAAACAATAAGTTCATCCGGGAATGGGGAACAAAAAAAGAATTTGATTTTGCACCTTTGGATCAGATGGAGCTTACGGAACGTAACGAGCTGCTTGATCTGAAAAGAGCGGCAAAGATGTCCGGCAGCGGTTTTGTGATCTATCAGGGTAAGGGCGCGGAACTGGAAAGAGCACTTATCAATTTTTTCCTGGATTTTCAGGTCAGAAAAAATGGCTATACTGAGCTTTGGACGCCCTATATGGTCAATCGCACGGCAATGACTGGTACCGGGCAGTTGCCGAAACTGGAAGATGATATGTATCGCATTGAAGAAGATGATATGTTCCTGATCCCTACGGCTGAAGCATCAGTAACAAATTATTATGCCGATGAGATACTGGCAGCAGGAGATCTGCCAAAATTATTTACAGCTTTCAGTCCCTGCTTCCGTCGTGAAGCCGGGTCTTATGGCAAGGATACGCGGGGCTTGCAGCGCGTGCATCAATTCAATAAAGTGGAAATGGTGCGTTTCGTGCATCCTGATGATTCGGAAGCTGTGCTCGAGGAAATGGTCAATAATGCTGAAGCTATCCTTCAGGCACTGGGTCTGCATTACCGCGTGGTGATGCTGGCATCAGGTGACTTGAGTTTTGCCTCCAGCAAAACCTATGATCTGGAAGTATGGGCACCCGGCACGGGTAAATATCTGGAAGTTTCCTCAATATCCAATTTTGTGGATTTTCAGGCACGCCGTGCCAATATCCGTTTTCGAGATAAAGATGATAAAGTGAAATTCGTGCATACTTTAAATGGTTCCGGTCTGGCAACTCCACGCTCATTTATTGCCCTGATCGAGACCTGGCAAAATGCCGACGGCACGATTACCATCCCGGAAGCTCTGCGGCCTTATCTGCAGAACCGGGCAATATTATAAATTTTTGGAGAATATATGTCTGATGCGATCAGAGTGAGATTTGCACCCAGTCCCACGGGTTACCTGCATGTTGGCGGTTTGCGTACTGCCCTTTATAACTATCTCTATGCCCGGAAAGTGGGTGGCAGATTTATTTTAAGAATTGAAGATACCGATCAGGAGCGATACGTGGAAGGAGCAGTGGAAAACCTGATCAATACTCTTGATATAGTAGGACTTAAACCTGATGAAGGTCCGGCTACCGGTGGTGATTTTGCACCCTACTACCAGAGTCAGCGCACTGAGCTTTACCGCAATTATGCTGCCGAACTGGTGGAAAAAGGTGCTGCCTATTACTGTTTCTGCAGTTCGGAAGAGCTTGACGCCATGCGTGAAGAGCAGCAGCAGGAAGGTTACGTTACCGGTTATGACGGACGCTGCCGTAATATTGCTCCTGCTGAGGCAAAGAAACGTGCTGCAGACGGAGAACCTTATGTGATCCGCCTGAAAACACCTGATGAAGGTGAGGTATTTTTCTATGACATCGTGCGTGAAAAAGTTACTTTCAACTGGGATATGGTAGATGATCAGGTGCTCATCAAAAGTGACGGATTTCCCACTTATCATCTGGCAAACGTGGTTGATGATCACTTAATGGAGATTTCGCACGTGATTCGTGGTGAAGAATGGCTTTCCAGCGTTCCCAAGCACCTGTTTCTTTATGAACAGTTCGGCTGGAAACCGCCCAAAATGGCGCATCTGCCCCTGCTGCTGAATCCTGATAAATCAAAACTCAGCAAACGCCAGGGTGACGTGGCAGTGGAAGATTATCTTGCCAAGGGCTTTTTGCCTTCAGCTATGATTAATTTTGTGGTTCTGCTGGGCTGGCATGCTGCCGGAGATAGGGAAATCTTCTCGCTTGCGGAACTGGAAAAAGAATTTTCCTTGAAAAGAGTTAATAAAGCCGGAGCAGTTTTTGATATAGAAAAACTGCGCTGGATGAACGGGCAATACCTGAAGAATGAGCCTCTGGCTGAAATTATAAAATTTGCCAGACCGTTCTTTCTGGAAAGATTCGGTGATATTGAGGAAGACAGATTGAGCAGACTGATAGATTATGCACGTCCTCGGGCAGCGACACTGATCGAGATGACGGAAGAATGTCTGCCTTTTATGCAAAAGTTGGAATACTCTGCGGAGGATAGAGCACTTCTGGAAGAAGAGACATCAAAAGCGATGTTCTCATTCTGGCTGGAAGAGCTCAGTTTGCAGAAACCGCTCACGGCTGAGAGCGTTAATGCTCTTTTAAAGGCGACATCCGAGAAGTTTGACCTTAAAGGCAAGATGCTTTATTCACCTTTAAGGCTGGCGTTATTTGGCACCGAGCATGGACCCGACCTGCTGCAGATCATCGAACTCAGCGGTCTGCAAACAAGCCTGAAACGCCTGCAAATATGGACTGATTAATAATATTACCAGGAGTGATCTATGGAAAATAAAGAATTTACTAATTTCATCCATGATATCATTGATGAAGATAATGAAAGCGGGAAACATGGTGGCCGAGTGCAAACGCGCTTTCCCCCGGAACCAAACGGCTACCTGCACATCGGGCATGCCAAATCAATCTGCCTGAATTTCGGGACTGCCATCAAATATGGCGGGAAATGCAATCTCCGCTTTGATGACACCAATCCCAGCAAGGAAGAAGACGAATACGTCCGCTCCATACGCGAAGATGTTCACTGGCTCGGTTTTGACTGGGCAGAACGGGAGTTTTACGCTTCCGACTATTTTGAAGAACTCTATGAATTTGCCGTGGAACTGATCAAGCTGGGCAAGGCTTATGTATGTGAGCTTAGTGCCACGGAGATCAGAGAATTTCACGGCACTTTGAAAGAACCGGGCAAACCAAGTCCCTGGCGCGAGCGCAGTATTGAGGAAAACCTGGAGCTTTTTGAAAGAATGCGCAGTGGTGAATTTGAGGAAGGTAAATATACTTTAAGAGCAAAAATTGATATGAGCAGTCCGAATATGCACATGCGCGACCCGGTGATCTATCGCATCATGTATGCGCATCATCATCGCACGGGAAACAAGTGGTGCATTTACCCGATGTATGATTTCACGCATTGCCTCAGTGATTCCCTCGAGCGCATCACCCATTCGCTTTGCACGCTGGAATTTGAAGTGCATCGTCCCTTATATGACTGGTTTCTCGACGAACTGGAAGTATTCCATTCCCGTCAAATTGAGTTCGCCAGACTTAATCTCACCTACACTGTGATGAGCAAGCGCAAGCTGCTCATGCTGGTGAAAGAAGGTTACGTGAGCGGTTGGGATGATCCGCGCATGCCCACGATCTGCGGTTTACGCCGTCGGGGTTACACTCCCGAATCCATTCGTGAATTTTGCGACAGGATAGGCGTTGCCAAGCGTGACAGCATGGTTGATCTAGCGCTTCTGGAACATTGCCTGCGCGATCATCTTAATAAAATTGCACCGCGCTATATGGCTGTTTTAAATCCCTTAAAGGTGATCATAGATAATTATCCGGCTGATAAAACGGAATATTTAGAGGCCATTAATAATCCCGAAGATCCGGATGCCGGCAGCCGCATGGTGCCTTTCAGCCGTGAAATTTACATCGAACGGGAAGATTTTATGGAAGACGCTCCCAAAAAGTTCTACCGGCTCACTCCCGGCAGCGAAGTCCGTTTACGCTATGCTTATTTCATCCAATGCGAAAACGTGGTCAAAGATGCTGAAGGCAATATTCTGGAAATACATTGTACTTATGATCCCGCCAGTTCCGGCGGTAATTCACCTGACGGACGCAAAGTGAAAGCCACTCTGCACTGGGTAAGCATTCCCACGGCTTTCAAAGCCGAAGTGCGTCATTTCGATAACCTGCTTACGGTATCTGATCCGGCAACGGAAGATAAGGATTTTCTCGAACTCATCAATAAGGATTCCCTGCATATCCTGGAAAACTGCCCGATGGAACCGGCACTTAAGGACCTGAAAGCCGGGGAACGCATTCAGTTTGAACGCATCGGTTATTATTGCGTGGATAGTAAGGATTCTGCACCGGAAAAGCCTGTCTTCAACCGGACAGTCGGCTTGAAAGACGAATGGGCACGGATGCAGAATAGATAATTATTTAATCAGGGCAGGGATGCCCTGTGAACGTTCCCAGACCATCCTTGGTCTGGATTTAAAAAAGTTCGTTCCCAGACCATCCCTGGTCTGGATTAATCCGAGGTTTAAATGAAGTATTATCAGAAATTAAAAGGTGAACGTCTCTTCCTGGCACCCATCCGCGTTGAGGATGCAGATGTTTTCTGTCAGTGGTTCTCTGATCCCGAAGTTGCTTTAAATATTACCATGTTTGACCGGCAATTCCCTTTGCAGAAGGAAGAAGACCTGCTGCAGAACATGATCAAAAATAACTCCCAGATCTTCTCCATCGTCCTTTTTGAAGAAGAAAAACTCATCGGAACCTGCAGTTTCTTTGATATTGATAAAGATGACCGCAAAGCTGAACTGGGTATTATGATCGGAGACAAAACCTGCTGGAATAAAGGTTATGGCACTGAAGCCCTGGAACTGCTCCTGGATTACGGTTTCAACATCCTGAATCTGAATAATATCTATCTCAAAGCATTTGACTATAATAAAAGAGCACTCGTCTGTTATGAAAAGCTCGGATTTAAACTAATAGGCAGGCATCGCCAGGCTCGCATCATTATGGGCAAAAAGTATGATGAGATTTTTTATGATCTGCTGGCTGACGAATTTACCCATAGCCGCCTTCAGAAGCTATTCTCTGAGTTATGAATCTATTTAATAAAATAAGGGGACAGCACCGCGCCCTGGAAATGCTGCACTCGGTGATTGATAATAACAAGATCGGCGGCAGTTACCTTTTCTATGGTCCCGAAGGCGTCGGGAAATATACGACTGCCCTCTATTTTGCCATGGCAATTAACTGCCTGGAAGAAGATAAACCCTGCGGCACCTGCTATAGTTGTAAAAAATTCCTCTCCTTTTCTCATCCTGATTTCATTTACCTCTTCCCTACTCCCAATATGAAATTTCAACTCGATGGCTCCATCAAAGAAGAGAAATTTCTTAAGGAATATGAATCATTTCTTGCTTCCAGACGCCAGACCCCCTGGAATACTTATACTTTCAGCCAGAAAACCGAATTGCGCGTGGATGCCGTACGCATGCTTATCCACCGCATAAGTTTTAGTCCTAATGAAGCAAAATATAGAATCTGCCTTCTGGAAGCTGTCGATCTCATGAATAGAACAACTGCTAATGCCTTTCTGAAAACTCTTGAAGAACCTCCACCTAATACGATAATGCTCCTCACCAGCAGCCGTCCCGATTTCCTGCTGCCGACCATTCTCTCTCGTTGCCGAAAAGTGCCCTTCCTGCCTTTATCTGTAATAGACATCCAGAATGAACTCCTCGAAGAACATGGCGTGGAAGCCATGCAGGCAAGAGTCTTTGCCCGGCTTGCCAGCGGTAATATGGAAAAAGCGCTCCAGCTCCTGGAAAGCGGTAATACTGAATCCAGAGCTGACGCTAATGAACTAAAGGAATTGATCGTGGCTCACGATGACCTCGGATTTATGGATTTTCTGGGTAAACTACGCCAGAAACCACCTTCCTGGCTTTATGAAGTCATCATTCATCTCCAGATCAGCCTGGCAGATATCGCCTTCTTTGAGCATAACCAGGAATATCTGGTAAATATAGACCGTACCCATCTGATTGAAATGATGTACCACAAATATCCCAACATAGATGAAAACATCTGGGAAGAGATCCGCTTCCTGGAAGACTGCCAGAAAAAACTAAAAGGAAACGTAAACTCACAGCTGATTCTGATAGAGATCTATAACCGGTTCTGTGAATTGTTTTGTTAGCCGTGAGTCGTTTATCGTTAATCGTTAAGAGTTAAGAGTTAAGAGTTAAGAGTTAAGAGTTAAGAGTCAATCGTCACCCATTACCCATCACGTCTCCCGAATTATCAATTACCAATTATCAATTAAAGATGCCTTCTCTACTGTTCGTTTTGTTCGTTGCTAAAAACCTCTTCTTTCGAATTTAAAGCTCTTCTCACTACTCACTTCTCACTTCTCACTTCTCACTACTCACTTCTTCGCTCTGCGAAGACAGGAATCCGTCCACCTTCTGCGTAAACCTCTCAAAATCGCTATATACCGGACCCTTCTCTCCCCCATGTTCCGCTTCGGGGACTATCCAAAGCTCCTTTTTCCCGGGCAGCAGGGAATATATCTTCTCACTCATCCAAAGCGGAGTAACGCTATCATCTTCTCCCACTATCAGGAGTACCGGACGCTTAAAATCCGGGGCAATATTGATGGGGAACAATTTTTCCGGATATCCCGCCGGTGCTTGCAGATTCCGTTCCGGTTTCGCAGCTCTAAGCCCTACCAACACATCCTCAAAATCCGTCAGTATAGCCCGTAACAGGGCAAAATCTACCCGCTCATCTGCTGCTGCGGCAGCAAAAGACAGGTATGCCCCCGTCGAACCGCCATATACTGCTACCCGCGTTGTATCTACTTCCGGCTGCTCAAAAACAGCATCCAGCACCGCCGCATAATCCCAAAGGTATTCTTTGTAACACAACTGGTCACTGGCTGCTTCCCAGGCACTGCTTGCCCCGAAACCCCGCCAGTCAAAAAGAACGATATTATATCCCCAGGGACAGAATCCCACCACGAAATTTATCTGGTTACTCATATTCCCCGCATCGCCATTTGCCACGACAATAGTAGGCTTCGGTTCTGCCGCAGCAGAGTATTCCGGCAAAATCCCCTCATTCCTGGCAGCCAGGATCGCCGACGTTTCCGGCATATCCTGTGCCGGAAAAAACCAGCAGGCAATACTCAATCTGTCCGAAGTTATCACCTCTAGATCTTTATGTATCAAAGCAAACATATCCGGATGAGGATTATATTCCGCCGAAGGCTTCAAAGCCAGAAGCTGAGCTGCCATTAAGATCATTAAAAAAGTGAATAGTGAACGGTGAATCGGAATACGTGAGTCGTGATTCGTGAGACGAAAACCGAGATCCGAGATCCGAAATCCGAGACCCGGGAACCGGGAACGCAGAGTCCCAGCCCGGTTCTTAATATTTACAGTCTCAAACCGCGAGTTACTGATCCCGCTAAACGAAGTGAAGCCATTCTTTAATTTTTCATCTTTCATCTCTTTTCAGTTTCTCTCTTTCTCAATTCTCTGCCACAATTGTGCCCAATTCTCAAACCTGTTAAAAATATGGTCAAGAAAATCTTTGCCAGAGCTTCGCTGACGCTCAGCAGTGAGACGTGAGTCGAAAAGAGTTCAGACACCTTTTTTACTTTTTACATTACTGAATATTCTCTGTGTTCTCTGTGCCCTCTGCCTGCCACGTCATAGAGCCACGAAGACTGGTGGTGGTGAAAGAATCTTCTTTTCCAGGAAGGCATCAGACGCCCTTCTGGCGGTCTTCTCGCATTGCAAGGACGATCATCATAGCAGCAAAATGTCATCAAGTGCAACCTTGCCTTGAGTGAATATCCACTGAAGGTCTCCTGATAATTTACGAAAGCCGCGAATTGACGCGAAAAAAGAGAAGATTTTTTCAGCAACGAACAAAACGAACAATACGAACAGAAGAAAAGAATCTTTCCTCAGTTATTTCTTCCAATTTTAAATTTTAAATTTTACATTCGGAGTATTCTACCGTCTCACGATTAACGACTAACGCTGAACGAAGTGAAGTACCATTTTCAATTTCTTGTTGCGACTCAATGCAAGGAAGCTGCATATAATTTTAAATTTTACATTTTCAATTCGGACGCAGTCCGCACCCGATCACCATTCACTGCAGCAAAAGCTGCTAAAATATTGACAAAAAGTATCGGCTCATATCTTTTTATATAGCTTCGCATCTAATATGTTGAATTAGAAAGTAAGGAATGATGAGTTGTGTAATAAAGTAAATGGGGAGATAAACTATGGAGCTAAATCAAAAAGAGTTAAAATATCGAAGAATTGACTGTTCAGATATTTCTCTATATGTAGATTATCGCATAATGTTTTTAATTGAACTTCAAGGTGATCAGTCCCCCAAAAAAGAAAAACAATTACGTGAAGAATTAACTGAATATTTTAAACATGCTATTGCTGATAAATCATATATAGGCTGGATCGCAGAATATAATGCAAAACCTGTTGGTTTTGGAGGAATGGTGATTCAGAAAATCCCTGGTCATTTTAAATATGTTAAAGGATTAAAGGGTTATATTTTAAATATGTTCACAATTCCGGAATACAGACGAAATGGCATAAGTCATAATATCTTACAGAAGTTAATTTTAGATGGTAAAAAACTGGGATTGAACTCCATATATTTACATGCCACAAAAGACGGAATTGATTTATATCGTAAAGAAGGATTCTCTGAACCGGACTGGCCAGTTTTAGAGTTAACAATAGAAAGTTAAATGAACAGAATAAAATTATTTAAAAACAAAAAAGCACATAACAAGCGTGTCGGCAGTAAGGCTGACCTATGCATTTTCCCTGAACAAGCCACAGGCTTACAAGCCTTCTGGTTCAGTATCTATTTTTTTTGTTTTACGACGTCCCGATAAATCAGTACACGCGTAGCATTATGCACATTTGAATAAATAGGAGAATAAAAAGTTATGAAACAGACTGCTTATGGTACACCGATTCTTATTCAGAATGAAGAAGTTATCTTACTCAATCAAGTTGGAGCTATAAATGAAGCATCAATACAAGAATTAGTCTTTAAATATCCATCGTGTTTACCGATTAGTGAAATTGATGAGTCTTTTAATCCAGTTCTTCCTGTATGTACTGAACTAAATACTCCTGTAGGACCTCTTGATATTCTTATGGTTTCACCAAGTGGAGAACTTATAATTATTGAGACAAAACTTTGGAAAAATCCAGAAGCAAGACGAGTTGTTGTTGCACAGATATTGGATTATGCCAAAGAGTTGTCAAAATGGTCTTATGATGATCTTCAAAGAGAAATAAATAGACGACTTAAAACAAGTGGAAATACTCTTTATGAAATTGTCAAAAAATCAGGCTCAAATCAGCTTCTTAACGAATCTGATTTTGTGGATTCTGTAAGTAGAAATCTCAGAAAAGGAAATTTTCTTCTTCTTATAGTAGGAGATGGAATACGCGAAGGTGCTGCAGGTATAGCAGAATTTTTAATATCATCAGGATATATGAATTTCACATTCGCAATGATTGAACTTGCCGTTTATAAAAATGATGACATCGGAACAATATTACTTCCAAGAGTAATAACCAAAACAGTAGAATTGCAGAAAATTTCAGTTGATATTCCCGACGGCTTAGTTTTAATAAGTTCCTCCTCAAATTCAGAGGTGATTTTGCCACCAAAAGAGTATTCACGAGAATGGCTTCAAGAACGTAAATTTTACTTTGATTTTTGGACAGAACTGATTGGTGAATTGTCTTTTGACGATCCCGGTCAGCCACTTCCCAAGCCAGGAAATGGACAGAACATTTTTGTTTATCCAGGTAAAACTCGTAAAGCATGGATCAGTGCATATTTTATGAAAAGTCAGAAACGTGTTGGTGTGTATTTCAATTGTCAAAAGGATTCAGAAGGACAAAGAATATACGATATTCTTCGCTTGGATAAAGACAATATAGAAAAGGAACTGGGTGAAGAAGTAACCTATAAATGGAATGAAGAATATTCAATAAGTCTGTGGCTTCCCTGTGATGATGTATTCGAATCACAAAACAGGGATGACTTAAAAAATTTTTTCAAGGAATGGTTAAATACATTTGTTAATGTAATACGACCTCGAATAAAAAAGATTGAGAAAGATAATAGTCTGTCGGAGATTTAGAATATGTCGCTTATCATATGTGTTCGTACTGATCCTGCAGCACAAGCGAAGCATTATCGCTACAGCTGCAGTGACTCGGGACTTGAAACTCGAGACTCGAAGATTTAATCAGCTCAGGGATGAGCTGGGAACGGTATTAGCAGCTAAAGCTGAGGTGAGTCGTGAATCGTGAATCGTGACGGGGATTCGCAGACGCGAAGCTGTGATCGGTGATCGGTAATCGGTGACGAAGTAATTTTTAAAAGTTAAAAAAATAGGCATATATTTTTTCAAAAATGGGGAAAAATGTTAGGTTTTGTTGTATTATCTTTTATTGCATAGAGTTATGACCTAACATTTTCATAACATTTCATAACATTTTTACTTTTTGTATTGCAGCAGGAGGCTGCCGTTACTCGATACTAGAGACTCGGTACTCGAGACTCGAGATCGAAGATTTTAAATCAGCTCAGGGATGAGCTGGGAACGGTATACAGGGCATCTTGCCCTGATTGGTGAGACGGAACTTACTCAGTAATTGATAAAAAAAGTAAAATATTGGCATATATTTTTTCAAAAATGGGGAAAAATGTTAGGTTTTGTTGTATTATGTTTTATTGCATAGAGTTATGACCTAACATTTTCATAACATTTCATAACATTTTTACTTTTTGTTTTGCAGCAGGGCTGCTGTTACTCGATACTAGAGACTCGGTACTCGAGACTCGAAGGTTTTAAATCAGCTCAGGGATGAGCTGGGAACGTTGGGACTTCGTCCAATTGATAATTCTGCAACCTGCGGTTGCCGTGAGCCGATTCTATCAATTTTGAATTATGAATTTTGAATTATGAATGGGAATCCATGAGAAGAGAAAGATTTTTCACCACAGAGACACAGAGGTCACAGAGTGTAATAGAAGAGAAGAATTTGTTTTATCAATAATAATAAGTCCTCTTTCTTTTTAAAATTTACTCTGTACCCTCTGTGTCTCTGTGGTAAAAAGATCTTCTCTTCTTTCGCGTTATATAGAGTCACGAGTAACAAGTCACGAATCACGCACTCTTTCAGCTTTCTTCATTAATATTACTGAAATAATGAGTTTAATGTTATATAGTCATTGCAAGTGCGGTGAATAAAAGGTCATAATAAAAATTTGACAAAATTATGATTTAATTCAAGAATTGTTCATAGGATTTACTAAAAATTTGACAGCAAAAAGTGAACTTTATTACATATATTTACATAGGCAGCTGTCTGGCAAAAATGTGTGATCATTATAAGTAAAACAAGTTAAGTAACAGAGAATAAGGAAAGAGATGCAGGTAAATTTTTTCGGAATAGCCTTTGACACTGCAGGTTTTCAGGCAGGAGATTTGCCCAGGCTGCGAGGCTTTTTTGCCAGCAGGTTTCCTGATAATATAAAATTTCATAATCATCTGACAGGAGGTGGCTTTTCTTAATAAATCCCGAAATCCAGTAACCTATAATTAATAGTTTTCGTGTAAAGGCTTTGAAGTAGCGAAGAGAAAAAATTTATTTAACTTCAGGAGGAAAAATGTCTGTTACAAAGAGTGGATATATAGGAAAATTAATACTGTTTTTTGTTTTCCTTTTTTTCAATAATAAAAGGATGCTATTACCAGATACTTTTGTAGTATGGGTATGGGTTTTATATATCGCTAATATATTTTTGTCGTACTATACTCTGGGCTTAATGCATACAGAAAAAGATATTACCAGAATTTTTCTCAGCAGAAAATCCAGGGAAAGTAACAAATTAGTACGAAAAATGTATTCTGCTTTACTACCTCATTCGATGTTTTTTACTTGTGTCATTTGGAGGGCACTTGAGATATTTTCCTTTGTATGGATATTGCGTTATCAGGGATTGATCCTGGGAGTTTGTTCAGAAATATTGCTATTTATAATAATAGCAATTCTACCGATTCAATATAATTCAAATCTCAGAAATATTTATAAGCCTTTGGGAGAATCAGGATCCAAAAAATCGAAAGAATTGACAGAAGCAGGTTTTGATTTTGAAGAAGTTAAGTCCATAGTAGAGAAAGCGATCAATGAGAAAATTGATCCGCATGTCTGGTGGCTGGAGATAAAAAGAGGGAGTTTAGATAAAGATGAAAAAAGCTAATGATGATGAATTTATGGTTTATGGTGGATTCATGATAAATTTCCAGATACTGCAATATCTGGATTAAACTCAAGGAGGGAGATATATATGAGTCATATAAGATACTATTTAAGGTTCTATTTAAGGATATTGTTATTAATAGTTTACACGTTTTTCAGTGATAAAAGGATGATACTACCAGATAGTTTTGTATTATGGGTATGGATTTTATATATTACAAATTTATTTCTGTCGTACTACACACTAGGTGTCATAAATACAGCAAAAGATATTACCAGGATTTATCTGAACAGCAAATCTGGGGAAAGTAACAAAAAAGTGTATAAAATGTACTCAGCTTTACTACCTAATTCGATGGTGGTTTATGGTGTCACCTGGAGTGCACTGGAGATGTTATCCTATGGATTAATATTGATTTATCAGGGACTGGTTCTGGGAATTTGTGCAGAAATATTACTATTTATAATATTAGCAATACTGCCGGTTCAACATAAATCACACCTGAGAAATATTTATAAACATTTTGGAGAACCAGAATCCAAAATAGTGAGAGGTATAACAGAATCAGATTTTGATATTGAAGAAGTTAAGTCCATAGTAGAGAAAGCAATCAATGAGAAAATTGATCCGCATGAGTGGTGGCTGGAAATCAAAAAAGATGAGAAAAGCTAATAATGAATGTCAGGGAGCGCATTAAACCCATATTGTGCAGTAGAAATTCGCGAATAGCAGTAATCTTCTGCACACATCCCGATATGCATCGGGACTACTCTTCATCAAATCCTAACCTGGACAAGCCAGAACCAAGAAAGAAGAATTTGAACCGCGGAAAAAGCGGAAGGAAGAGAAGAAGGGAAGAGATTAAGGATTAAGGATTAAGGATTAAGGATTAAGGATTAAGGATTAAGGATTAAGGATTAAGGATTAAGGATTAAGGATTAAGGAAGAAAGATTATTGATGAAAGATGAAAAATTAAGAGAAGAGAAGAATTTTTAGCCACTGATTTACACGGATAAAAGATGATGAAGATATTTTTTTTTGCAGTAAGATGATTACATAAATTTTGCTTTATATATTGATCAGTGTTGATCTGTGAAATCTGTGGCTGATAATCTTGCTTTTTTTTACTGATCACCCTGAACGAAGAGAAGATTTATTACCATGAATGAAATATTCTGCCAAAATTTACAGAATATCAGTGGTAAGGTTGCACAATGGGTTAAACATGTTAATGTCAGAAAACGCAATTTTCTATATATTCTTCACTTCGTTCAGCGTGACTGGTGAATATTTATAATCATACTGTCTCGGAATTGAATGAGTATATTTCGTGGTGAACTTTTTTATATAGGAGGAATTATGGCTGAGTTGTTGTTTCCGCAGGGGGGAATGAAGGGAAAGAAATTGCGAAAATGAGAAAATGAGAAATTGGGAAAATGCCAATCAGCCATAGCTTTAGCAGCCCTTGGCTGGCTGACAAGAATGAGAAAATGTGGCTTCACTACGTTCAGCGTGATGGGTGATGAGTTATCAGGTTGCGGAACTTGTTAATGACGTGACGGTTCGATTTTGTGACAGGTATATTGACAAGCGGAGCAGGACTCATGATCAGATGGTTCAGGCAGCAAGGAGCGGGGTTCAGAATATTGCCGAAAGCTCGGAGGATTCGGGGACGTCGAAGAAAATCGAATTGAAGCTGACGCAGGTGGCCCGGGGCAGTTTGGAAGAACTGAAGAAAACACGACTACTGGACTTCTTGAAAACTGGACTACTGGACTGCATGAAAACACGACTGCACGAAGACGCGACGAATCACGAGTTTCGGGTCTCGGTTTCGTAATTTTCCTCTCACTACTCACGACTCACAACTCACGGCTGAACAAAGTTAAGCTTCCTCACTTTTTCCCTTGACATAGAAAGAAAAGGAATTAAATTAGCAGTGTATTTGATAGAGTGCTAAGTTTATCAACACAGGAGGTAAGATGAATTTGAACAGATTTACTTTGAAAGCCAGGGACGGGGTGGAGCTGGCATTGCAGAAGGCTCAGGAGCTGCAGCATCAGGAGCTGCGGAGTCTGCATCTGCTTTCGGCACTATTGGAGATGGAAGAGAGTTTCATCAGGGCATTGCTGCAGAAGAGCGGGGCGAATATAAACCGCATAATGGAAGTGATCACTTCTGAGCTGGAAAAGCTGCCCCGGATCAGTGGCAGTTTTCAGACGGGTATCGGTAATGAACTTAATGCCGTAATACAGCAGGCTGAGAAGATAGCAAAGCAATTGCAGGACGAATATATAAGCGTGGAGCATCTCTTTCTGGCGATCATCGAGAAAGGAGATATTAAGAGTGAATTGCGCAGTCTGCTTCCCGATAAAAATGAGATACTTTCCGCCCTGAAGGAATTGCGGGGTAATCAACGGATCACAGATGATAATCCGGAAGCAAAATACCAGGTTCTGGAAAAATATACACGTAATCTGACCAGACTGGCGATTGACGGCAAGCTGGATCCCGTTATCGGGCGAGATGAAGAGATCCGCCGCACGATCCAGTCGCTTTCGCGCCGGCGCAAGAATAATCCGGTACTGATCGGCGAACCGGGTGTGGGTAAAACGGCTATCGTGGAAGGACTGGCACGCCGTATCATCAATCAGGACGTGCCGGAAAACCTGAAAGGCAAGGAAGTTCTGGAACTGGATATGGGTTCACTGCTGGCCGGAGCCAAGTTCCGCGGGGAATTTGAAGACCGCCTGAAAGCGGTTTTGAAAGAAGTGGAAAAAGCGGAAGGACATTACATCTTATTTATTGATGAGATGCACACGGTTGTAGGCGCAGGGGCAGCCGAAGGTGCGCTGGATGCTTCCAATATGCTGAAACCGGCTTTAGCGCGTGGTTCTCTGCATTGCGTGGGCGCTACGACCCTGGACGAATACCGTAAGCACATCGAAAAAGATGCAGCCCTGGAACGCCGTTTTCAGCCGGTTTTTATCAAAGAGCCCAGCGTAAATGATACCGTTTCCATATTGCGTGGAATAAAAGACAAATATGAACTGCACCATGGCGTGCAGATCACCGATAGCGCACTGGTGAGTGCGGCGGTGATGTCTGACCGTTACATCAGTGACCGGTTTTTACCGGATAAGGCAATTGACCTGGTTGATGAAGCCTGTGCGCGTTTGCGCATGGAAATAAATTCGCGTCCGGAAGAGATAGATGAAACGGAACGGCGTCTGCGGCAACTGGAAATAGAGAAGTTTTCCGTGGAAAAGGATAAGAATGATGCAGGCAAACAGCGTCTGGAAGTGCTTAATAAAGAAATCTCCGAATTAAAGGAAAAGATGAACCTGCTGACTTTGCGCTGGGAAAAGGAAAAAGAACTGCACCAGAGACTGAAAAAACTTACGGAAGAAATGGAACAGATCAAGGCAGATGCGGAAAGAGCGGAACGGGAAGGAAACCTGGAAAAGGTTGCTCAGCTCAAATATGGCATAATGGCAGCAAAAAAACAGGAACAGACTGCGCTCAAGGAAGAGATCCAGCAGATACCGGAAAGCGAACGCCTGCTCAGCGAGGAAGTAAATGAAGAGAATATCGCCCAGATCGTATCCAAATGGACGGGTATCCCCGTGACCAAACTCGTGGAAAGCGAACTGGATAAACTTGTTAAGATGGAAACCGTATTGGGTGAACGGGTAATCGGGCAGCAGGAAGGGATTGCCGCCGTATCCAATGCCATCCGGCGCAGTCAGAGCGGACTCACCGATGCCAGCCGTCCTATTGGTTCTTTTATATTCATGGGACCCACGGGAGTGGGCAAAACGGAACTGGCACGTACCCTGGCGGATTATCTTTTTGATTCGGAAAAGGCGATCATCCGCATTGATATGAGTGAATATATGGAAAAGCATTCTGTTTCGCGACTGGTAGGCGCTCCCCCCGGTTACGTAGGCTATGATGAAGGCGGTTATCTCACGGAAGCAGTCCGCCGTCAGCCTTACAGCATAATACTCTTTGATGAGATCGAAAAGGCGCATCATGACGTATTTAACATTCTGCTGCAGATACTTGATGAAGGCAGGCTGACGGACAGCAAGGGCAGAACGGTAGATTTTAAAAATACCGTGATCATCATGACCTCCAACATCGGTTCGCAGATGATCTATGATCAGGGGCAGAGTGATCTGGATGATATCCGTCCCCAGCTATTGCAGATCCTGCAGCAGCACTTCAAGCCGGAATTCCTGAACCGGCTGGATGAGATCATTATCTTTCACCGGCTGGATAAAGAACAGATCAGAAAGATCGTGGAAATCCAGCTTGACCTGCTGAAAGCCAAGCTGAAGAAACAGAATATTTTTCTGGAATTCAGCGAAGCAGCGCTGGATGAGATCACGCAGCTCGGTTATGATCCGCAGTTCGGGGCACGTCCTCTGAAGCGGGTCATTCAGCAGAAACTGGAAAATCCGCTATCTTTGCTGCTGCTGCAGAATAAGTTGAAGCCGGGGGCGGTGGTTACAGTGGGAGAGAAGCTGGGGATTTTTGCGTGAGTCGTGAATCGTGAGTCGTGAGACTGAGCGACTGAGCGAGTGAGTGAGTGAGTGAGTGAGTGAGTGAGTGAGTGAGTGAGTGAGTGACTGGTTTCGGGTTCCGGGTTCCGGGTTCCGAGTTACGTTTTCTTAATATAGGACTTATAGGACTTATAGGACTAATATTTAAGAGCCGAACCGGGACCAGGGTTCCGGTGTTAATTAACGCTTCTCACTTCTCACTGCTCACTTCTCACTGCTGAGCGATAGCGAAGCCTCTTCTCACGATTCAAGGACAATTTTAGTTGACTGATTTTGAATTGTATTCATTTTTATTTCGTACTTTTAAAAACCAAAACAGGGAGCAAACTATGAAAAAGAAAATGGTTATTTTATTATTTTTGAGTCTCTTTTTCATTTTAAATGGACTTGAGCTCGATATTAAGGCAATGAATCAACGTTTTATAGAAAGCAGAGAACTGATGCTTAACCGTCTGGATTATGGGACTTCAGCGGCCTTTCTGCCCATGAATCTGGCCATGTCTCTGGCAGCGATGGTGGATTACCCTGAGGAGTATGAAACATTTGACTGGGACGATGGCTTTGATGATTGGATTCTGGGTTACAATTATTATTTTACTTATACTGATGGTTATCTCACTCAATATATCATTCACATTAATATGCCGGGAGCCATCTATTATATGACCATTGATTTGACCTGGGAAGGCGGATTTCTCACTGGATCTACCAGCACGACGATTTATAATGGTATGTTGATAGTCGCCAGTGGAGAGCATTATTATTACACTGATGACGGTCTCTTTGAGAGCTATCTGCTGCAGGACTGGGATATGGCAAATGAAGTCTGGATTGATGCAGAACAGTGGACATCAACTATTGAAGATGGCAGGATAACCGTAATGAACATAGAAGAATATGATGAAGACCTGATGAACTGGCGTCCTGATGAAAGACTTACTTACACCTGGGACGGAGAACTGATCACCAGTCAACTGGTAGAATACTATGCTGACGAGGTATGGACAAATAGTGACTTGCACTATATGTATTACCTGGATAATGAACTTATGGATTATATTCTCTCTCAAGTCTGGGATGGTGGCTGGGTAGATGATCACAAAGTTACCTATTCCTATGAAGAGGATCTGCAGACTTACAATCTAACGCTCGAATGGATCGATGGTGCCTGGGTAAATGCTGAGCAGGAATTTATCACTTATGACGACTTAGACAGACAGATATTTTCACACAAGGATGAATTTTTCGAAGGTGACTGGTTGAATGATTCTGAAACTTATTTATATTACACAGTCGAGAACAATCCTGATGTAATTGCTCACAGTAGCATCGAATTATCTGCTTATCCTAATCCTTTCAATCCCAGCACGACGCTGAGCTGGCAGACTGATGGTTCTTTTTTACCACAAACGGTCAAGATTTATGACCTGCGGGGTAAAAAAGTGAACGAATTGGCAGTTATAACCGGGAATAACGGCACAGGAGCCATCACCTGGAATGGCTGTGACCAGAATGGTTTTAGCCTGCCTTCCGGCATCTATTTCTTCCGGCTGGAGGGCGTGCAAAAGACGGCTAAAATGTTATTATTGAAGTAAGGCTTTGCGGGAATCGTGAGTCGTGATTGGTAATTCGGGATCCGAAACTCGAGACTCGAGACTCGTAAACCAAGATCCGGGAGACGGTGAGACTGAGCGACTGGTCTCGAATCTCGAGTCTCGAGTTTCGGACACCCAGTCCTATTCACTATTTACTTTTCACTTTTCACTTCTCCCGGTAAATTTTCATTGACTAATTTTGAATGTTATTCATTTTTTATTTCGTACTTTTAAAAACCAAACAAGGGAGAAAACTATGAAAAAGAAAATGGTCATTTTATTGTTTTTAAGTCTATTTTTCCTTTTAAACGCCCTTGATCTCGATCTTGAGGCTTTAGATCAACACTTCAATGAAGGCAAAGAGCTGCTGCTTAATCGTCTGGATTATGGAACTACGATGGCATATCTGCCCTCGAGCCTGGCAATTGCTCTGGCCTGCCAGGAATTTTACCCCCTGGAACAGGAGATCAATGAATGGGATCCGGAGAACGATCAATGGCTGGAAATGTATAATTACAGTTTCGTCTATGATGGTGATCACCTTTCCCAATATACGATCAGTATATCGATGCAGGGACAGCTTTATCAGATCATCACTGATTACACCTGGGTTGATGGGTTTCTCACAGAAACCTCTTTGACTACGATTTATATGGAAATTAACATAAATTCCAGTCGAGAGTATTTCTATTATACTGAAGATGATCTATTTGACAGTTTCCTGATGCAGGGCTGGCAGCCGGATTTTGAATTCTGGCTGGATCTGGAAAGGTGGCAATCCACGATTGTTGATGGCAAGATAACCGTTATGGATACTGAAGATTATGATCCCGAAGGTGAAGTCTGGATGCCTGCAGACAGAGAAACTTTCACCTGGGATAGTGAACTGATAGCCTCATATCTTACACAATATTACGATGAAGACATGTGGAAAAATGACAGTATGCATCTTAATTATTACTATCCCTGCGGATTGATGGATTATATCATCTATCAAAGCTGGGTAAGCGGAGCCTGGATCAATGACCATCGGACAACTTACACTTATGAAGGAAATCTGCATACTTTCGACCTGAGAGAAAAATGGGAAAATGAAGCCTGGGTGAATGATGCAGAAACGTTTAAATATTATGATGATAGCGACAGACCATATCTTATCCATCAAAATGATTACATTGAGGGTGAATGGGTCAATAATCAGGAAATACATATCTATTATACCAATGCCAGCGAGCCGGATGTGCTTCCTCAGGCTTACGCCAGCCTGACTGTTTTCCCCAATCCCTTTAATCCCAGCACGACTTTGAACTGGCAGATTGATGGCTCTATCTCTCCTGAAAACCTTTATATCTATGATCTGCGCGGTAGAAAAGTGGATCAGCTGAAAGTGGTTACAGGTACAGAAGGAAGAGGTTCCGTCACCTGGAACGGTATTGACTCATGTGGCAATATTCTGCCTTCCGGTATTTATATCTTCCGTCTGGAGGGCGTGGAAACGACCGCTAAAATGTTATTATTGAAGTAAGGCTAACGTGAGTCGTGAGTCGTATAGAAACTGGGAAACTGGGAAACTGGGAAACTTTATCGTTAGTCGAAAACCGGAATCAAGGATTCGTAATTTGTAATTTGTGATTGGTGAAATCAGGGCAGGGATGCCATGTGTATGTATCCAGGGCATCTCTGCCCTGATTCAATTTTCTTTTTAGCAATTGAGTTCAGTCGGGTGGTGCGATGTTACTGAACACCGATCACCAATTATTTTCATTGACTATTTTTGAATGGAATTCATTTTTATATTTGTACTTTTAAAAACCTAACAAGGGAGCAAATGATGAAAAAGAAAATGGTGATTATTTTGTTTTTGAGTTTCGTATTTTTATTATCTGCCAACATTGATCAAGAAGAGATCCAGGGCAGATTTGACCAGGGAAAGGAGCAGATGCTGAGCCGTCTGGATTATGGCACTTCTTACGCTTTTCTACCGATGAATCTGGCAATGGCAATGGGAAGTATGATTTACTTTCCCCTTGAATATGAAGTATTTGAATGGGATCCGGATCTGGAAGAATGGGGAGGTGCATACAATTATTATTTCACCTATACTGATGGCTATCTCACGCAATATATCATTCAAATGAATATGCAGGGAGCGCTCTATGTTTTGACCATCGATCTGACCTGGGAAGACGGATTTCTCGTGGAATCCACGAACACCACAGTCTATAATGAAGTTTTGATGATGACAAGATTAGAGCATTATTTTTACACAGATGATGAGCTCTTTGAAAGTTATCTGCTGCAGGACTGGGATGCGGAAAATGAGATATGGCTGGATGCGGAACAGTGGAATTCCACTATTGTGGATGGCCGGATAACGGTTATGAATATAGACGAGTGGGATGAAGATATGATGAACTGGCGTCCTGATGAAAGACTCACCTACACCTGGGATGGTGATATAATAACCAGCCAACTCGAAGAATATTATGATGACCAGGTGTGGACTAATAGTGACCTGCACTATATGTATTATCTACCCAGCGGACAGATGGATTACATCCTTTATCAAATCTGGAATGGTGCCTGGGTGAATGATGTCAAGGAAACCTATACCTATGAGGATGACATGCATACTTATTCTCTAACTGAAAGATGGGAAAACGAAGCCTGGGGAAATTTTGAACAGGAAACCCTTGGGTATGATGACCAGGAAAGACCTTCAACTTCCTTAAAGCAGCGTTTTGAGGAAGAAACCTGGGTTAATAATGTTCTTTTTAATATGTACTACGTTCTGGATAATGATACTAATGAGATAACCCAGCAGACTATTGAGATGTCGGCTTACCCGAATCCTTTCAATCCCACTACCACCCTGAACTGGCAGATAGCAGGTTCAGCTGCACCGGAAACATTAGATATCTATGATCTGCGTGGCAGGATAGTGAATCAGATGAAAGTAGTCACCTCCAGCGACGGCAAAGGTTCAATCACCTGGAACGGGAGTAATGCAGATGGAACCACATTGCCTTCCGGTATATATTTCTACCGTCTGGAGGGTGTGGAAAAGGCTGCAAAAATTTTGTTGTTGAAATAGTATTATACGTGAGTCGGGAGTCGGGATCTGAAAACCGTGATTGGTGATTGGTGATTAGTGATTCGCAAGAAATCAGGGCAGGGATGCCCTGAGTACTATTTCAGGGCATTTCTGCCCAGATTGAAGAGAATTTCCAAGGTGACTTAGCTGGTTAATGATCTAATAAAGTTCAGCGCCTTTCTTTACCTAAAGGCGCTGTTTATTTTGTTATTATCCGGCATTACGTACAATACGGAAACCGATATAATTACTTCCAAAAGGCTGGCTTATAGGGCGAAAACTGCAGCAGCAACTGGGCATATCGCTATACCAGCAGCCACCACGTACTACCCGGAATAGTCCTTCCTCCGGTCCGGTTGGATCATCAGCAGGACTGGAGCTGTAATAATTCCTGCCATACCAGTCCCAGCACCATTCCCAGACATTTCCCGTCATATCATATAGACCAAGTGAATTGGGTTCTTTGCTGCCCACGATATGAGTCTGATTCCGGGAATTATTCAGATACCAGGCAACACGGTTAATTTCGTCACTTCCGGCAAAAGCATAATCAGCATCAAGTCCGGCACCCCGTGCTGTATATTCCCATTCCGCTTCCGTGGGCAGACGATAACCATTTGCTGCCCAGTTGCAGGTGCTATCTGCCAGATCATAACAAGGGGTAAGACCCTCCGCTTCACTGCGCCGGTTACAATAGTCCAGAGCCTTTCCCCAGGGAACTTTGAATACGGGGTTATCTTTGCCAATACCATAGCCACTACCGGGTATTTCACCCATTAATGTTTCATACTGCTCCTGTGTAATTTCCAGGTTTGATATATAAAAAGAACTCAGATTTACCGTATGCACAGGGAATTCATTTTCATTGCCCTCCTCCTGCACACAGCCCATTTCAAAACTTCCCGCCGGCACTAGTACCATTTCGAAATTCACCGTTGTTGCATCAGTGGTATTATTATCTTCGGAACAGCCAGCAATTATGAGAAAAATCAAAAACACGGGAATAATAAGCGTCTTCATGATAACCCCCTTAAAATTGAATAATATTTTCAATCTATATATTCATTTTACATGAATATTATTCCTGATTAATAAAACTTAATTATTTACTTATCCTGTCAAGTATTAGTTAATATCCTGGCATCCCCCCGAAATTTTCAAATATCAACTGTTTGGAGTTTAATTTCCCTGAAAGGGATATATTTGTATAGCGTAAGGTTAGCTCGGTACTCCGAGACTACCTTATGAATGATACATCCCCCCCCCACCCATAGGCGCTCGCGCCGATGGGTGGGGGGGGCATCTCAATTTTTACATAAGGTAGCACCTGCGTTGCAACCTTACGCTATACAAATTTATCCCGTACCGGGAATTATAAGAGATAAACCCTTAATATTACTGTATAAAATAAGAAGTTACTCCATAACATGAATAATAAAACGGGGGGATGCCAGTCTTTTAAAAGTGAATAGTGAATTGTGAAAAGTGAAGAGTGAAAAAGTGAACAGGATAGCAGAACGCTAAGTCTGCTGTTATCGGGTGATATTATCAAAAAAATAAGGTCTGGTGCTGATGATTATCATATTGATAATATAACGGATAGGGTATAAGTCAGCCAGGTGAATGAAAATAATGACATAATATATTGATATTTATGATATTACGGTTTTGTGTAATTTTTTAAAGCGGCTACTGGTACGATTATTGCTTTAGTATGATTAAGAATATGAAAAGTTGATAGCCGGCGCTCAGAGTTAATGAATGTATGGAATTACTGCACAGTAATATTGCGAAAAAATAATATTCGGATTGGTATAGAAAAGAATAATTATATGTGAAAATCACTGGAGGTAAGAGTATGAAAGCAAATTTAATGATATTCATAGTATTATTAATGGTAATGGTTTCCCTTAATTGTGATGAACGGGTTGGCGATAACAGGATCAAACCTGACTACTCCGTTACAGTAGATAAAATGATAAGATCGGAAAGCAGAAATCAGGCAGTATGTGACTGGCAAACTACACCACAGGGATTATTGACCAGTTATGCCGATTATTTCCAGTGTTACAATCAGACGCCGGTATCAGCGCAGCGTGGTGCAGATGGCGGAACTTATATAATTTACCGGGTGAAAGATCAGGAAGGTAACAGCGAAGTAAGTTTCAGTTACATTGATGGAGATGGTAATGTGGCCACATCTTCGGGACTTGGGATGGAAGGCTGTTACTGCGATGCAGAGGTGGATCAGGTAAGCGGTGATGTGTTCGGCTGCTGGCACGTATGCAGCGGAGATGGCATCACTACAGACTGTGTGCTTACTTATGATCTTTATCATATCATGGGTACAGCGGGACTCTGGAAAGACCCGGTGATAACCGTGATAGATTCCGATGAAATGGACAGTCTTGACCCAACGCCTAATGATGAATTCATCTGGCCGGAGCTAAAAATAGGGGCTTCACCGGTTACCGGCAGCCAACGGATTTATATGGTGGCATCAAATCAGAATTCATCTGATGGCGCAACCGGCTATCCGTCTGAAAACGTAATGGTCTGCTATGCAGATTTCATAACAGACGATCTGAGCAATCAGAGTAATCTGGAATGGAATTACACCACCATTGGTGCTATGGATGCCTGGAATGCTGAATCACCTGACTGGTACCGGTCCTTTAAGAGCTGGACAGTGATTGATAATATGATCATCTTTATGGGATATGTTGTACCTCTGGATGAAATTGAGGAAGATGTAAGGATGTTCTGTTTTATCAACAATAATTACGGTGAAGGTGACTGGGAAGAATATTATAGTGACTGGGTATTTACTGAGGAGAATCCCGGCTATTATAATTCAGCCACAGGTGAGACGAATTACCTTTATTCAAATCTGCAATACAGCCCTCAAATTCCTTATCCCAGCGTAAGGCAGGAGATAATACACAGCGGGTATTTCAATCTGATTGCAGTTGATAATGGCACGGCAGTAACCTGGGCTGGAGCGTTGGGTGTAACATTTTATGATGGCACAGAGCTGCGGTATCGTCCATCCTGGTTCCAGATATATCCTAAGACCTTTAGTTTTGATCTGATAACGCATGAATTCAGCTTTTATGATGTGTATCCCAAAGGAGCAAATCCTGGCGATAATATCCCGATGAAACCCTGGGACCTGAATGAAGACGGTGAGATCGACAGTTTTGATGAAAGCGGCTTTCCGCAGTGGGCACAGGACTGGCCTGTTTTTCACTGGGATGGTAATTCCAGCTGTCATTATAATCAGTATTACTTGAGCAGCAATGAAGAAAATGGCTGGCTGGCTTTGATCTGGGTGGATGGCACAAGGGCTTATGCTTCGCATGAAAATCTGCCCGGTTATGAAGATTATACGGATATGCCGGAAATCGCCATCTGTGTGTCAAACGACTGGGGGCAGAGCTGGAGCGATCCGTTATTTATGAATGCCTGTGAATCTGATGAATTCTATAATAGCGAGTTGTCTGGAATGATCCCCTGTTTCGTATATCCCGGAGATTTTATCAGGGATGGCGGCAACGGTTCGGGAATTCTGGAACTGTTCTTTCTGGATGATAATGATTACGGATCATATCATTGTCTGGAACAGGGTTTAAATAATGGAGCCACCTGTCAGTATGCTTCCCTATGGATCAATTTTACAGAATTAACCGCTGGTGAAAAGGCAGTAGTCAGTAAAACCAGCCTGGAAAGCCGTAATTATCCCAATCCATTTAATCCGACGACGAATATTATGTTCACAAACCAGGAGGAAGGACCAGTAAAAGTGAATATCTATGATCTCAAAGGACGCAAGGTGCGCCAGCTCAAAGATGAAAATATGACTCGCGGTAAGCAGCGGGTTGTATGGAATGGTAAAAATGAAAACGGCATCGAAGTCGCCAGCGGGATGTATATATACCAGGTGCAGACTCCCGCCGCTACCGAAACAAAAACCATGATCCTGATGAAATAGTGACATATGTCCCCTGGGGTTGATTATCTTATTAATAAAGCACCAGGAGGCATGATGAAAGAGCACGCTAATCATTTAAGCAGATTAGAGTTAAAAAGTTTTGAGGGAGAGTTCTTGTATGAATTAA
>JAIPGO010000051.1 GCA_021736135.1 Candidatus Cloacimonadota bacterium | reverse complement strand
TATTATATTCTACAAATAGATAAGTCCTACGGACTAATTAACATTCCCTAAACTATCTCAGGAAATTTAGTTTTGTCAATTACGATAATCCTGCCTAAAGCGTAGCAGATGTGCACATTTCATCTTCATTTTAAGAATTATATAAAGAGTTACACTGAACAGTCACGTATAATGAAAAACAGATTCTCACAAACAGTGTGCACAGAGCAATGCAAGCCCAAAGATGATTCCTCTTATTTCCCGACTGATTGAGTTTCACGAATCACCAATCACTAATCACGCTGAACGTAGTGAAGAAGATTGAAAAAAGTAAGGAAAAGTAAGGAAAAAGTAAGGTCATAACTCTATGCAATAAAATCAATTACAACAAAAACTTACTCTTTTGGCGTTTTTTGAATATATATGCCCCTATTTTAAACTTTTTAAATTAATTTGCCATCTCCCCTTCGTTCACTCGCTCCCTCATGCCCTCGTGCCTTCGTGCTTTCGCTCCTTCGCCCCTTCACTCCCTCGCTCTTCTCTTCTCACTTCTCACGACGACGAAGTCGTATCCTATTTCAGCAGCACAACTTTTCTGGTTTGGGTAAAAGTCTCTGTTTTCAAAAGGATAAAATAAATTCCGCCACTTACCACCTTACCCGCATCATCTTTCCCATCCCAGACAACACTCCGTCTCCCGCCATTCATCATCCATTGTCCATCGTCCATTGTCCATTGTCTTACCTTCTGCCCTTTAACATTGTAGATACTTAACTCTGTGTTCTCTGTGCCCTCTGCCTGCCACGTCGTAGTACCACGAAGGCTGGTGGTGGTGGAAAAAGAAATTGTAGTTTCCGGATTGAAGGGATTAGGATAAACATTCAAAGCGATTGCAGAAGGCATAATCTCAACAGGTTCTGTGTCTTGATTCTCGTAAAATATAATAGCCCGGATCATGATGTTTCCATCGGTTAGTTCTTCCCAGACACGATCAGGTCCCGTAGTGATCCAGCTGTTTCCTGAATTATCGGTATCTTTTCCTATAGCGGAAAGGTTCGGCATTTCAAGGATCGATATGAAAAAACATCCATCAGCAAAGGTGTTAATTTGATCCGGGGGGATCTCAACTGTATTCCAGCCGGTATGCATTTCATCAGGAGTAATGAGAAATTGAGCTACCTGATCTCCCGGATGTCCGTTATCGTCCTCAAATATTCTAAATACAACTTGTCCTGTATTAAGGGTTTCAATATAAAATCTGATATAATTTAAAACTATTTCTGTAGGGGATGGCGTAATAAATCTTACTGCCATATATTGTGCAATTCCCACATTTATCCCTTCCTCACAGGTACCATCATCATAAGCGAGCTCAGTGTCACTACTGCTCATTACATAATCCGCAGCTTCATTACTCCCTTCACCATCAACTCCATCAAAAAGCGCTGTTACCACATAATAGTTCCAGCTTCCTTCCACAGGGTCTTCATCAAGGAAATAAGGTGTAAGCAGAGGGTCAATAGTTCCAATGTTCTCATAATCTTCGCCGCTTACATTAGTCCGCCAGATATTATAACCGGTCACTTCGCGATCAGGGGAGTTAACTGGATCCCAGGATATTTCGACCTCATTTAAAGGATTGACCATAGCGATCAGGTTTTCTGGTGGAGGCCCTGCGTAAATTTCCTGGATAACTATCAGATCATCAATTCTAAAACCACCGGGCACGGGCTCATCCGTCTCATTGGAATGCAAACCAAAGCGGAATTTAATATTACGACCTGCCAACATTGTTATAGACGAAAGCCACTCTTCCCAGACATCAGTAAAGAGTGTCCATTCACTAGTACTTTCCCAATAAAAAACTTCAGTTCCAGATGCAGATCCTGTCGGACATGAAATATTATACCAGGGGGTCCAGTCCCCGTTGGGTATTTGAGAGCATATTTCAAAGTGTAAATAATCTCTATCAGGATAAGTACCACCTACATCAAGCATTGTCTGCACATGAACATTCCAGTAAAAGCGCCCTTCTTCGGGCAGATAGAATTCCGGTGATATGATATAATCATCCATATCAGGTAGATAAGTATTACTACTGTCATCAAAACACCCCATTGCATGAGTACCACTCGGAGCCTCGCTGTCTTCATAAATATGCCAAAGGTCACCAACGGCACTAACCCCATGTCCCGGGATCATTTGCATATCACCCTGTGCGCCATCACCATCAGATTCAAATGTTCCCTCCGCGGTATCGATCACAATATTATCTATTCTGAAACCGAACATGTTTTCATCATCAATGGTATTATAAACAGTATCCGAAGCAAAAGCAAAACGGATCTTTACCTCCTGCCCGTTGTATGCTGAAAGATCAAAAGATGCAGACGTCCAGTTTACCCATTCGGTGAGACTTCCCCAGCCGGGAATGCCCTCTCCTTCATCAAATACATAGCCAAAAGAATAAAAACTATCTCCATTATAGGCAGGCAAACCGGATATCACTTCCCAGGTATTGCCACCATCTGTGGATATACGCACATTAGCACCATCCCAGGCGTTATAAGGTGGCTCTCCTCCAGGATTTTCGCAGCATAAACTGAACATAAAACTCAGAGTCGGATCAAGTGCTGACAACGTTATTTCAGGCGTATCCAGAACCAGATAGCGATGGTCTGTATAACCACCCAGTTCCTCATCTCCCATCCACCAGGAATTACCGGAATAGGCGCCGGCAGGAGATATATGCCATGCTTCAAGCCAGCCATCAGTGCTGGAGGCATCATAATGCTCCCAGTCATCTGCCCCATTCTCAAAATCTTCCTCATAAATAGTAATAAATTCCCTGCCATCACGTCCGGTATTACCGGATGGACTCCGGTCAACATTAATCGCCCCGGTAAACTCAGCAGCAGTTAAAGCATACGCAAAAACAGTAATCAGTAAAATCGCCATAAAAGTATTCATAGTAAACCCCCAAAAAGATCATCCGCCTCAAAATCTTCACAACAAATATTATTACTTATCTCATCTCATCTATTACAATCATGTCAAGTAAAATCTAATCTCAAATCTGGTATTCGTGAGTCGTGAATCGAGATCCGGAAGACAAATATTCTCTTCGTTCAGTCGTTAAAATTCATAACTTAACAAATTCAATCTTTTTTTCACTGTCCAAGTGGACGTTCACCAATGCGCAGCATAGGTGAACGTCCACTTAACTGATGCGCAATTTCTCAGCTTCTAATCTCTTAATCCGCGGCTATTAAATAGAAGGTGTGAAAATGAGAAGATAAAATATGACTACACGACTACTTGAAAACAGGACTACACGCGCGTTATTCGTCAATTCGTCTATCCCTCCATCAGTCATTCAGTCAACCCTTCTCTCTGTGTCCTCTGCCTGCCGTGCCGTAGCTTTATGCGAAGGATGGTGGTGAAGAAATCTTATCCGTGTAAATCCGTGCAATCCGTGGCTAAAAAATCTTCGTATTAAATTCTACCATCTGGGTTTCAGTAAAGCCATTGAAGGCGAAGAAAAGGGAAATATTGCTACTAATCAGGTGTTATCAGCCCTGCAATCTGTTTTTTAAGTATGGGAAGCTCTATCTTGATTGTATTCCAGATGATCTCATAATCTATACCAAAATAGGCATGGATTAGAACATTGCGCATATCAGTTACTTCTCTCCATAGAATTTCAGGAAATTGCTTCTTTAAATCTTCAGATACCAGCCTGCAGGCTTCTCCAATTATCTCAAATCTCCTCACAACACTATCCTGTAATTGCCGGTTGTTATAGAATTCTTCCTTCCTTACATTTTTTATATATTCTTCGATAAGTTCAATTGATTACAGGATATGTTTCAGAAAAGCTGCATCTCTTTCAGGCAGATTCATATATTACCTCTAATTGTTCTTTCACATCATCCACAAAATATTTACTGATTGCTCTTATCGTGACCAGATCAACCTTTTTCTGGAAATAATCTTCCAGTTTTCTTTTCAGTCTGGCGAAGGTAAACAATCCTTTAGAATCAATAAAATCTACTAATATATCTATATCACTGCCTTCTCCTGCTTCATCGCGAGCATAGGATCCGAATATTGCCAGATATCTTATACCTTCTTCACGGCATAAGCTATGAAGCTTCTGGTCACATCCGTATTTTTCAGTAAATTTACTCATAATATATTCCCTCGAAGCAATTCTTAATAAACCAACTCTCAAATAAGTTACAATAATTGGCAAGGTAAATTAATACTGAGACCTGGTTAATAGCATTCAACCCCGGAAAACACTGAAAGCGCAGAAAATACCAGATAAGGCAGAAAACAAATTCTCCCAACGTATCCTATTATTCTTACCATATGATTCCTTTCTCAATTTCACATTTTCACAATTTCAATCTTTTCGCAGTGTCCGTGCTGTCAGTGAAGTCTGTGGTTGATAATCTTTAATGTCTTAGACAAAACCAAACAGAAGATTACCAACCGCGGATAGCACTGATAACGCGGATAAATAAAAAAAATATAGGAATATCGAGTTTTTAAAACACTTCAATTATTCTATTCTTATAATCCTCTTCTCTTAATCCGTGTAAATCCGTGTAATCCGTGGCTAAAAAAAAATCTATTCAATTCTTCAGTAGTAAATCTATAATTCCCAAATCCTGCCTCCTCAATCAAATCAGACCGCTGGAAAATGTCCCGTTTTGCCCCCTCAGCGCTGCCTCTTAATGCACATATCCCACTAATTACCGGGAATTTACATCATATTTACCACTACACGGCAGACACCCATAACTTCATAATGTTATGCGTGTCCGCCGTGTAGCGGTAAATAATATATGATTGTCTACTAAATAAGTGGGGGAATCAGACATGTTGCTCAAAACTTCCTGATGTGAATCGGGATTGACTTGTCCGGAGTACCTTCCCAAAATCCTGGTAGGGGGATAATTTTCGTCAACGGAAGAGAAGATTTTTTTTAACCACGGACGACACAGACGGCACGGACTAATAGTAATGTAAAATGAATCTTCACTTCGTTCAGGGTGAACCGGTTGAGTATGAAAGATAAATCGAGACGAAAATAGTTGACGTCCTTGACCGGTTCGACCGATTTGGTTTAAATGGTCGAAAGAGAGAAATATATCGGAGGTGTGATGGCAGAGATTTGTGAGAAAAAATGCCGGATAATCGAGATCGCGGAGCGGTTGTTCAGCCGCCTGGGTTATGAAGGTACTTCCATGCGGAAGATTGCGGAAGAACTGGGGAGCGGCAAGGCAAGTCTTTATTATTATTTCAAGTCCAAGGAGGAGATATTTCTGGAAGTACTGGAAAAGGAAGGCGCGGAATATTTTGAGGAATTGAACAAGTCCGGCTATACGAGTCTGCCCTATCCGGAAAAACTGAGAAATTTCCTGAGAATACCACTGGTATTTTATCATCGTCACAGTAATATACTGATCAAGATATTTTTCCAGATGCACAGCATGCACCTGCTCAAGCCGCGCAAAATGGCTGGGACGATGATGGAGTTTTTCAAGGAAAGATTCCGGGAATTGCTCACTGAGGGCATGGAGCTGGGTATAATCCGGCAAAATCTTGATATTGAGCGGCTGACGACAGTATATTTATTAAATATGACGAGTATCCTTTTTTTACAGCTTCCGGGAATACCGGTGCAGGATGAGAAAGAAGAGAAGACACTTAATTTTGAATTTATGATGCAAATAATGATGAAAGGAATAATGGAATAGAATTATGAAAAAAATAATGATCATCATGCTGACGCTGTTTCCACTTTTGCTGATGGCATTAACACTGGAAGAGGCGATAGACAATGCCCTGGCAAATAATCATGCCCTGCGGCAGGAAAGAGCGGAAATCGAGGTTTATGACCAGAAGTATTATGCGGCGCGGGGAATGCTGCTGCCGCAGTTGAGTCTGGTGGGACAATATAGTTTGAGCAGAACAGTGTTGCCGGAATCGGCAATACCGCAATTACCGAGCGTAAAAGACGATCTGGCTGCAGAACCGGCAAATATGACCGTCAGTGAGGCTGTGATCTGGGAAAATCAGCAAACGATAGCCGATTATCTGGATGGTTCAATGCAGAGTCTTGTACCGGATAGCGTAATGAAAGAAGGCTCTCTGGCTGGCGGATTGCAGCTCAACCAGGTGTTATTTGCCGGGGGCAAGCTGCTTTCCGGCATCAAGATCGCCGACCGGGTGCGCAACATGCAGAAGGATAAATGCAGCTTAAAAATTCAGGACGTGATCTATGAAACCACGCGCTTATATTATGGTGTGAAACTGGCAGGTGACGTGGTGGATATACAGCGGGAAGCGCTGAAAGTGGCAGGTGAGCACCTGGATGACGTGACTGAGATGTTTGCACAGGGACTGGTTTCGGAATATGACAATTTACGGGCAGAACTGGAATACCGGCGTCTGGAGCCGGAAGTATTACAGGCGGAATATGATCTGGCTCTGGCAGAGGAGAATTTTTGTAATTATATCGGCTATGGGTTGCCGGAAGATCTGGAACTGGAAACAGAATTCATTTTACCGGAACTTGAAGATTCTCAACTTGATGATGCCTTGCAGGAAGGAATTGAGCAGCGCATCGAAGTGCAGCTTTCGGAGCTAAATATCCGCATCCAGGAAGTGCTGGTAAAGATGGAAAAGGCGGATTTTTATCCGCGGGTCGGCTTGAGCGCCAGTTATAATTTCTATACTGCCGCCGATGAATATGACATCCAGGGAGATGATTTCGGGACGATGGCAAGCATAGGATTGGGCTTTGAGCTGCCATTATTTACGGGACTTACACGCATCAGCGAAGTGCGGGAAGCGCAGGCAAAAGTGAGCAAAGCAAAGGAAGCGGATGCCGATCTGCAGGAACTGATCCGGCTTGATATCCGCAATGCCTGGCAGAAACTGGAACACAGCCGCAAAACACTGCAGGTGCAGGAAAACAACGTGGCTCTGGCAGGACGCGGCTATGAAATTGCCCAGGCACGCTATGCGAGCAGTCAGGGCACGGAACTGGAAATCGCGGATGCTATCCTTATGCAGCAGCAGGCAAGGCTTAGTTACAGTAAAGCCGTTTATGACGTTATCCTGGCACAGATATATTACGAAAAATCTTTAGGCAGAGAATTAGATAAAAAAGGAGAATTAAGGTGAGAAACAGATATTTTATATTAATAGTAACGATCAGTCTGCTCCTGCTGAGCAGTTGCAGCCGCCAGGAAACAGCGGCAAATAAAAGTATTGAACAGCTTCACATTGAGAAAGGCGTACCCGTGGAAGTAAAGGTGGTGGCAGATGAATATTTTGGTAAGAACCTGCGCTATAACGGCAAATTAAGCGGAATAAACCAGGCAACGGAGCAGTCCCTGGTCGGCGGCAACGTGGAAAAGATATATTTTTCAGAAGGTGATTACGTTCATAAAGATGATCTGGTACTCTCTTTTCCGGAAGACCTGACAGGGATGAATTATCAGGCGGTAAAGGCGAATTATACCTTGCTGGCAGCCACCTATGACCGTTTACGTCAGCTTTATGAAGAAGGAGGCATTGCCAAACAGGAAGTGGATAACACGGAAACCGGCTATCTGGCAGCCAGGTCACAACTGAAGACCATTGAGCAGATGCTGCAGGTGAAAGCCCCCATCAGCGGATATTTGACGGCGATTTATGTGCAGGAAACCGACCATGTAGAATCCGGCGACCTGCTGTTCACGGTTTCGGAGCTTGACCGGCTGAAGACAGAGATCGCAGTAACGGAAAAGGAAATCAATCTTTTCAGTAAAGGCAGCAAAGCCGTTGCTTACTGGGAAAACATTGAATATCAGGGAGAAGTAACCAGTGTAGGCTATGCCATGAATGAGCGGAGCGGAGTTTTTGAGGTGGAACTGCAATTTGCCAATCCGCAAAAGATCATGAAATTCAATATCAATGCTGAGATCGAGGTAGAAGTTTACCATAATCCGGCTGCCCTGGTGGTGGAGAAAAAGCATCTGCTGCGGGATAGCGGGGGAGATTACGTATTTGTGGCAAAAGGCGACAATGCAGAGAAGCGTTACGTGACATTGGGAGAATCCAGCGGGATCAGGTTTGAGATAATATCCGGACTGGCAGCGGGAGAAGAATTGATCGTAGAAAGCAAAGACCTTCTGGCAGATGGCAGTCTGATCCGCCGGTAGAGGGAGAATTAAATGTTTTTAGCAGATATATCGATAAAGCGTCCGGTTATGGCAACCATGCTGATCATGGTCTTTGTGGTCTTTGGTTTCATTGCCTACCGGAGCATGAACCTGGATGAGTTTCCTGAGATGGAAATCCCGATAGTCACGATCCAGACCATCTATCCTGGTGCAAGCCCGGAAATCGTGGAATCACAGGTGACGGACAGGATTGAGGATGCCATTTCAACTATTTCGGAGATAGACCAGATCGAGTCCTACTCGATAGAGAATTTCTCGCTGGTGGTAGTGCAGTTCCTGATGACCAAAGATAACCAGGTGGGCTTGCAGGAGATCAAGGATAAGATCGACCCTATTATAAATAACCTGCCTTCGGATGTGCAAAAACCGGCGATTGAGAAAGTTGATCCTTTCTCGGAAGCAGGAATCGAATACGTATTGACCGGAGAAATCCCGGCAGTGGAGCTTTATGATCTGGCGGATAATGTATTAAAAGACCAGTTCGCCCAGATCCCCGGAGTCGCTAAAGTGGATGTGAGCGGCGGTACGGAGCGGGAGATCCAGATAAAATTCCGGCAGAGTACTGCCAGCAGTCAGGGCATTTCGCTGCCGGCAGTTTCGCAGATACTTTCTGCTGAAAACCTGGACATGAGCGGCGGCAGTTTTGAAGAACAGCAGGAAAGGCTGAGCACAAAACTGGAAGGCGAATATACCAGTCTGGCAGAACTGGAATCTACGCGCATTCCCACGGCTTTTGGCATGCGGCGTCTGCGGGAAATTGCGGAAGTAACGGACGGACAGAAAGAACAATTGATCAAATCAAGTTATTATGATAATATCCAGCACCAGCGCTATGATAACGTGATCCGTCTGGGACTGATCATCAGCAAAGAAGGCAACGTGGTGAAAGTTGATGAGGCGGCCGATGAGAAACTGCCCGAGATCAAGAGGCTGCTGCCGGAAGGCTCAGAGCTGGTGAAAGTATATACCGGTGCGGATTATACCCGTAATGCGGTCAATGATACGGTATCCAATATCCTGATGGGAATCTTCTTAACGGCGCTGATCCTGCTTTTCTTTTTGCATGACATACGTTCTACTCTCATTGCGGCTATCTCCATGCCAGTTTCGCTCATCTGCAGTTTCATGCTGATGGACATGATGGGTTATACGATGAATATCATCACTTTGATGGCACTATCCACTTCGGTGGGAATACTGGTAACCAATGCAGTAGTCGTGCTGGAAAACATTTTCCGTCACAAGCATCTGGGTGAAGGCAGCCGTTCTTCAGCGCAGAAGGGAACGGGGGAGATCACCATTGCGGTTATCGCTTCGGCAATGACCAATATTGCGGTATTTCTGCCATTGGCGAGTCTGCATTCCATCGTGGGTTCGGCCATCAGGCCTTTTGCCATGACGGTGGTTTTTGCCACGCTTTTTTCCATACTGATATCGTTTACCTTAACCCCAATGCTGGCAGCGCTTATCTTACCGGAAAAACCGAAACGTAATAAGATCGGGGTCATGATAGAAAAGATGTTCAAAGGCTGGGAAAACTCTTATCGCAAGGTGCTCGGTTTCTTGCTGGGGAATAGATGGAGAGCAGGAGCGGTGATTATTTTTGCAGTGATCCTGTTTATATTGAGTCTGGGGCTGGCAAAAAACCTGGGATTTGAGTTTGCACCCCAGTCGGATGTGGGACAATTGAGCGTACGCCTGGAATTGCCGCCCGGAACTGACCTGCCAACCACCGAAGCCAAGGTGAGAGAAGTGGAAGAGATCATCGTGCAGCATAAAGAAGTGAAACATATTTTAGGTAAACTGGGCGAAATTAACCTGACACAGCGCGGAACTCATACTGCCAGTCTGTTAGTGGAACTGGTTCATATAGATGCGAGAGAACTTTCGACCAAAGCGCTGGCAAATATATTGATGACTGAATTAGCGGTAGTTAAGAATGTGAGACTCAAAGTAAGTGAAGCAACTTCCATGAGCATGGGCTCCGATCCCGTGGAATTCAGTCTGAAAGGCTCAGATCGCGGGAAAATGCAGCTTCTGGATGAAGAGATCAAAACCCGGCTGCAGCAGGTGCCGGGCTTAACGAACTTTGATACTTCCAATAAAGCCGGAAATCCGCAGATAAGTTTTGTTCCGGACCGGGAAAAGATGGCGCAATACGGCGTGATGATGAGCGACCTGGCTTATGCGCTGCGTTCGGGACTGGAAGGTTTTATCGCGGACTCCTATTTTAAAGAAAACAATAATGAATATGAGATCAGGATAAGTCTGGCAGATGCGGAAGTAAATACCCCGGAAAGCGTAGGCAGAATCCCGGTTATTACCAGCCGGGGCGTGTTTACGCTGGCTCAGTTCTGTGAGATAAATTTTACGGAAACTGCTGCCCAGATCCAGCATCTGGATAAGATCAGAACCATTAAATACACCGGAGGTACCGCCGAAGGCTACAGCCTGAGCCAGGTAAATAACGAGATCAACCAGAGACTCGCAGACCTGGAACTGCCCGTCGGTTACGCTATTGACTGGGGCGGTAATACCAAGATGATGAACGAGAACCTGCGGGATATGTCCTTTGTGATGCTTATTGCCATTATTCTCACCTATATGCTGCTGGCGGCAATACTGGAATCATTCCTGCAGCCCTTCATCATTCTGGCAACTCTGCCGCTGGCGATGATCGGAGTTTTTGGTGCACTTTACCTCACGGGGATCACCATCAATATGATCAGTATGCTATCCATCATTATGCTCATCGGTATCGTGGTAAATAATGCCATCCTGATCATGGATTTTACCAACCAGTTGATCCGGGAAAAGAAATTCAGCAGTTTCGACGCGCTTCTGGAAGCAGCGCCAACTAAGCTGAAACCCGTACTCATGACCACGCTGGCGATCATTTTGGGAATGATGCCCATGGCGCTGGGAATCGGCTCTTCCGGTAAAGAATTCCGTCAACCTATGGGTGTGGTGTCTATCGGAGGTTTACTGGTTTCGGCAGTTTTGACGCTTTACGTTATTCCCGCCATCTTCCTGCTGACAACGGGAAAAAAGAAATAAAACTAATGAGGGGCAGACACACAGGTCTGCCCCTACCTTTATCAAAATTGGAAATATTCTCCCAGCCTGCGTACCCAGACCATCCTGCCCTGATTAATTATTTTAAGTGGAATTACTTATGCAAATGATCAGAGTCGGGAGTTAATCAGGGCATAGATTTTATTGATCTTTTCTTTAACTTTTTCTTTTTTTGCCATTTTATCGGATACGGTGGGAGTGACTTCGATGATATCCTGGAGTTTTTCTACCTTATCTTTGAGTTTCTTTCTGATCTCAGATTTAGCCTGGGCAAAGACGGGGATTTCAATCTTTACCGGTTCCTTTTTAGTTTTTGCCAGTTTTTTGCGTGCCCCTTCGATACTGTAATTCTGTTCATAAAGAAGGAATTTTATCTGCTTGAGGAGTTCGATATCTTCGAGAGTATAGATCCTGTTCCCGCTACGGTTTTTTCGCGGCTTGAGGAGGGGAAATTCGGTTTCCCAAAAACGGAGAGTATGCTTTTTTACACTTAACATATTAGCTACTTCACCAATCTGATAATAATGCTTTGGCATATTCCCTTCCAATTACTTACTTATGATGAAATTTGCAGATTACTGTAGTGAGTCAACTTTTTTTTATTATTGTCCAGATTAATAGTAAAACGGTCAAGGCAGCCAGCACATCGGGCAAAATGTGGAAGTATTTAACGAACAGTGATTGACCGTTATAGTTATATACAACATCTTCAATAACTTCCCGAGTGAAAAGCCCGCTTTTCTGCAAAATATCACCGCGAGGATCAACGATCATCGAATATCCCGTATTAGCCGACCTGTAATATTGTGTTCTGGTTTCAATAGCGCGAAAGCGCGTCATGAGCGAATGCTGATATGTGCCGGCAGAAAAATAGAACCAGGCGTCATTAGTCAGATTAAATATTACATCCGGGTCGTTTTTTGCCATGCGCGCATTGTATTCCGGAAAAGCAATTTCAAAGCAGATCTGCGCAGAAATCGTGAGACCATGATATTTATAATAGCGGAATCCCCTGCCATATTCCCAGTTTGCCTGTCCCAGTTCTACCCTGTTCAGTACCGGAAAAATGCTCATCAAGGGCATACGCTCCCCGAATGGTACCAGGATATTTTTGTAGTAAGGTTCCTCATAACCGCCCAGGCTGTCAAACATGGTGCAGGTGTTGTAATAGAGATATTCATCTCTGCCCTTATCATATACATAGTCTGGAAAACCGGAAAAAATACTTTTCCCTGTTTCCATTACCAGACGGCGCATATAGCTGCCAAATTTGTAACTGGTAAGCACATAGCCCGGAATAGCGGATTCAGGAAAAACCACCAGTCCGGCAGAAGGAGATACTTTTTGGGTATATTCTCGATACAGTCCCAGGGTTGTGTCTTTATAAGATTCTTCCCATTTCAACGGCTGGGGAATGCTTACCTGCACCAGGGCGATATTTTCATGCGTATTTTCAAGCGGAATAGTATAATAGCGCCAGCTCGAGAAACCTGTCCAGAGCAGATGCAAAACCAGTAAAATCAGCAGGAACGAGATTTTTCTGCTGCGTAGAAAGCGATAGATCAGCAGGTTCGTTACTATTATAAAGCTGGAGATAAGAGTGATCCCGCCTATTTCTGCCGGCTGCAGTAGCATTGTGTAATCTCCCAGTGAATAACCGGTATAGAACCAGGGGAAGGCAAATTGCCCTAAACTCTGCAGATGTTCATAACTCAGCCAGATGAGAAGAAAGCCCAGGTAACGCAGACGATAATTCTTTTTCCAGATGAGCTGATTCAGATAGAAGACGATAGTAAAATAAAGGAAAAAGAGAAATATCATACCGATAAAACCGGGTAATGTGACCAGCGTTATCCAGTGCAGGGCAACAACGGTATATACGAGACTGAAAATACCGGCACCCTTAATGAGCAGCCGCAGTGACGGCCTGGCGTCCAGAAAGAAAAACAGCGGTATGAAACCGCAGTAACTGATGAAGCCGAGGTGCAGAGGCAGTCGTGCCAGCGCCAGGATCATTGCTGCCAGCACAGGAAGTAAAAGCAGCCGCATTTCTTTATTCATAAGTGATTTTACCTGTTATAATTTTTTCCGAATCTATTAATAGAATATTGGGAGCTTCATAAAACATCTTTTGCCAGGGTTTAAGGTTAACTGCAAAATTATAATCACTTCCGCTCACGGAGAAGAAATATTTCTCCAATCGGATAGTGCGGTTGTTTTCCAGGTAGCAGTTACCTTCAGTTACATCCAGAAACTGTCCCAGGCGCGTGAAAAAATAGGTGCTGCCGTCATTATCATAAACGGAGATGATATTATCATTCAGCGCCATTTTCCGGGGAGCAGAGAATATCATTCTGCCAAAACGGTTTATTTCCTTGCCGGTTGCCTTGAATACCACTATTTCCCTGCTGCTGTCATCATACACAAAAAAACTCTCATCCTGTGAAACCGCGAGCAGTTGCGGGTTTATTCCTGCCGGCAGAGCTACTTCGGCAATCCAGCTTCCCCGCTTGTCGATCTTGCTGATGCGGCGATCAAAATTGTCCAGAAGATAGAGATTTCCATCGGGTGCCAGGCAGATATCGGTAAGTTTCCGAAAATTCAGTTTATCCGTGCCGGTATCTCCCAGGGAGTTTATATGTTTACCGTTATGGTAAATATGAACTACCGAGCTATTCTGCTGCCAGAGATAAAAGATATTTTCCATTTCAAACCAGCAGGCTTTCTGGACGGGAATATCAGGTTTGATTTCCTGCTTTTGATTAAATGAAACAGCCGTAAACTGTCGGCTTGTCTGATTCAGCGTGCAGGCGCAAAGTGCCAGTACCAGTAAAAAACTAATTCCTGTTTTCAAAATGGATATCTTTCAGTTTTCCCTGTATGGTTGTGCGTCCCTGCCAGGTGTTGAACTCCAGAGAAAAGGCAATATCAATGAACGAGCCTTTCTTGAGAAAAGGCAGATAATCGCCGAGGTTAAAGCCGATCAGGTCAAGTTCGCAGCCATCTTTCATCACTTTCAGTTTCAGGTGATTTTTACCCACGCAATAGGGATAACCCTGGATAGTTACTTTTTCCGTATAAAAAACCGGTTTCATGTTGCCAGGTCCAAAGGGAGCAAAGCGGTTCAGCCATTCCAGAAGGTTTTCATTTATTTCATACAATTCCAGATGCGAATCTATCCTAAGTGGCGGTACCAGTGCTTCCGGGCTTATCTGGGTACGCATATATTTACTGATGCGGTTTTCAAAAGCATCCAGATATTCTGCCATTATGGAAAGTCCCGCCGCATATTTATGACCACCAAAAGTATCAAGGCAATCCTGCACGTGCGTTAGTGCCTGAAACAGGTCAAAATCGGATATGCTGCGACCGGAACCACTGCCAATACCATCTTTGAACGAGATCATCACCGCCGGACGGTAATATTTTTCCACCAGCTTGGAGGCCACAATACCAATTACTCCAGGATGCCATTCATCTGAAGATACCACGATGAACATCGTATCAGCCAGATTAGTATATTTCTTTTCAATAATTGAGCAGGCTTCATTAAAGGTTCTCTGGTCGATCTGCTGACGCAGGGAATTCTGCTGTTCGATCATTTGTGCCAGTTCGCGGCTTTCTCTTTCATCAACTGAGACCAGCAGTTCAACAGCAGTCATGGCTGTTCCCATTCTACCGGCAGCATTGATGCGGGGTGCGATGCCAAAGACGATGTCACTGGCATTTAATTCTTTCTCCGTTAAACCTGCCAGGGTGATAAGCGCATTTAAGCCGATATTCTGCTTCTTGACTAAACGATCCAGGCCGATTGAGGCAAAAACCCGGTTCTCACCATTCAACGGCACTATGTCAGCTATAGTTCCTAAAGCTACCAGATCCAGATATTTGTGGTTAAGTTCTGAAGAATCAACACCGAGAATTGAATATACCGCCATTAATAATTTATAGGCTACGCCCACGCCTGCCAGTTCCTTAAAGGGATACTGGCAATCAGGCAGTTTGGGATTGATGATCGCCAGGGCGGCAGGAAGTTCTTCCTTGGGATTATGATGATCAGTGATGATAATATCCATTCCCATCTCATTTATTGATGCCACTTCATTAATAGAATTTATGCCGCAATCCACGCTCAAAATGAGCTTTGTCCCGCTTTCCTTTAACTGGTCAACTCCTGATATAGAAAGCCCGTAACCATCGATCATGCGATGCGGTATATAATAATTAATGAGAGCGCCCACTTTGCGCAATCCCAGATACAGAAGTGCTGTGGAAGTGGTGCCGTCAACGTCATAATCACCATAAATTGTTATAAGTTCGTTATTGTTGATTGCCTCGATTATCCGCCTGACTGCCTTTTCCATATCATTGAAAAGAAATGGATCATGTAATCTGGACAGGTCGGGATGAAAAAAATAATCTATGTCTTCCGGGGTATATAATCCCCGTCTGACTAACATCTCGGCGATCATTTCGGGGAATTTGCTCTCCTCAACGATCTGTTTCTGTATCGCTTTTTCTTCCTCTGTCAGTTCATCTGCTATTTTCCAGCGTTTCTGCATTCTATATCCTAAAACTTTATTTTTTTCAAGTCTTGTCGGAGACGGTCATAAGCCGAATTCTGTAAATCACCTAACAAGTGATCTAACATCTATTTCTCTAAGCCGGATATTGCTATTCTCAAATGAGACTTTAAAAAGCCGGCTTTAGCTGCCTACCCGAAAGCAAACCGAGCCGGGCAGACCCGGGTCCGAAGACTGCTTCCCTATTTGGCATTGCACCTGATAAGGCTTTCCGAGCATCATACCTCACGGCATGATCTGGTAGTCTCTTAAGCTACCGTTTCACCCTTACCCCGAAAGGCGGTTTGTTTCTGTGGAGCTGGCTCCCCTTCGCAAAGACTTCCCATTAAGAAGTATCCTGCCCTATGGTGTTCGGACTTTCCTCTCTCCCAAGCATGGGACAGCAGATGTTTGACCCTCTCCGACAATTTTATTCTTCGCTATTATATACTAATATGCGGCTGCAACTTTCACAGGAAATTATATTTTCACCCTCGTGCAAGTCAACCATAACCTGGGGTCTGATCTTAAAGCCGCAGCCCCCGCAGGCATCTCCAATACTAAATACTACTGCTTTACTGTTACGGTTCTTGATCAAACCCGCATATTTCTTCACCAGCGATATCGGCAGATCAACTGCCAGTGCTTTACGCTGTTCGCGGTATTGATCAACGTCCTTTTTTACTTCGTCGATTTCTGCTTCCAGTTTCTTTTCATTTGCCTGGAGCTCCGCCTGGGCCTCCTGAAGGCTTTTTTCTACCTTTTTCTGCGTTAAAACCAGCTCTTCCGCTTCTTCCATCAGGACCACTATTTCATCTTCCAATGCCGTATTCGCCTGCTCCAGGTGACTCACTTCCTTATTTAATGCCTTATATTCCTTATTCGTCTCTATGGTAAGCAACTGGTTCTGGTACTTGCCTATCTGATCTTTATTCACCCTGGTCTTCAGATAGCGTGAATCCTGTTCCATCTTGTTTACTTCTATATGTTTTTTCACTTCTGCCAGGTGCTCTTTGGCTATTACCTGGTTACGCTTTAAGGTGCTCAACTGCTCCGGAAGTTTCTCCATTAATACTTTTAATTCCGTAATCTTGTCATCGCATTTCTGCATTTCAACTAAAATCTTCAAATTGCTGTTCATAATATCCTACTCCTCAAATAATAAACTGATATCCAGTGATTTATAGGAATGCGTCAAACTTCCGCTGGAGATGAAATCTACTCCCGTTGACGCTATCGCTCCGATGGTTGCTAAAGTAACATTACCAGAAGCTTCCAGTTCCACCTGACCCTGATAACGCTCTACTGCCTGGCGCATATCCGCCAGCGCCATGTTATCAAGCATCACCCGGTCAACTCCTGCTGCCACGGCTTCTGCCAGTTCTGTCAGGTTTGTTACTTCCACTTCCAGTTTATGACTGGTATCGTAGTTGCGCACCTGTTCCACTGCTTTGCTGATCGAGCCGGCGGCGCGAATATGGTTCTCTTTCAGCATTATCATGTCATAAAGTCCGAAACGATGATTAAAACCACCGCCTGCTCTCACGGCATATTTTTCCAACTGCCGCAGCAGGGGCGTTGTTTTTCTGGTATCAAGCAGCCGGGCATGATTATCACCAATCGCGGCCACATATTCCGCGGTTAATGTGGCAATGCCGCTAAGCCGCTGCAAAAAATTCAAGGCAACTCTTTCCGCCAGCAGCAACGATGCCGCTTTCCCGAATAACTCAGCCAGCAGCTCACCCTTCGCTGCCCGTTCACCATCATGTTTGTGAAAAGTGATTTTTACACTCTCATCTATTTCCTTAAAAACGGAGGAAAATATTTCCAGTCCCGCCATGACTCCATTTTCCTTACAGATCAATCTCGCCTTGCTCATCTGATCACCCAGCCCAAGATTTTCCGTACTGATATCACCGGATTGGATATCCTCTTCCAGGCTTTTGCGAATTATTTCATTGATAGTCACGATTTTTCCCAATAAAAAAAAGCATCCACCGTTGTAGTGAATGCTTTTCTATTTATTCTTTCATAAATGAAAATCATGTCCTTGCTCTTTGCACTATACTTATCTTTCCACGTCATCTAATTTCCTTATCTATCATTTCTGCCAATTATTTTCAGCCAGTTATTTTGTCAATTATTTTCAGGAAATTTAATCATAAACCCTCTCCAGGAGGACACTCCTTACTAGTGCTTTCCAAAAGTGCAGTACTAATAGATTTTTTACAATCCTGTTTATATATTATCAAAAACCTGCATCGTCAATTTCACTCGTATATTCAAGTAACTGCCAGATATCTTGACCAGGATAATCGATCCCCGAGGGATGCGAACGTAAAGTAACTGGCATCCCCCCGTTTTATTATTCAAGATATGGAATAACTTCATATTTTATAAATTAATAATTAGGATTTATCTCTTATAATTCCCGGTACGGGATAAATTTGTATAGCGTAGGGTTGCACCGCAGGTGCTACCTTATGTAAAAAATGATACGTCCCCCACCCCATCAGCGCTGCGCGCCGATGGGGTAGGGGGAAATGCATCATTCATAAGGTAGTCTCGGAGTACCGAGCCAACCTTACGCTATACAAATATATCCCTTTCAGGGAAATGAAAATTCACAACAGGCAAGATATTTGATAATTCCGGGGGGATGCGTGAACGTAAAGTAAGGATTGACAGAAAAACATTTGTTCATATTTATATAATAGCTTGTAAGGCATTTATGGGAAGAAGGGGAATTTGAGGTATGGTCAAAAACCACCCGGGCATAAAAGGTTGTAATTGATTGAAATATATGCAGATATTGTTATCGGGGAGTTTTCAAAGCTTAAAAGATTTTGAAATAAAGGAAAAATCAGGAGTCAATGTTATGAAATATATGATGATCATTATTTCTATAGGTATTATTTTTTTTATTTAGTTGTACTTCAAAACCTACATCAGCAGATGGAGATAACTATGATATTATTTGGAGGGAAGCAGATTCCCCAATAATAATTGATAATTGTTTTATTGTTCCAACAGGAAAAATGCTAAAAATCGAACCCGGAGTAGTTGTCCAATTTAAATCATCACAATATACTGGTATCTATGACAAACCACTCTTCGATTTTGATTTTGATAACTTAGAAATTGGTATGTTGCTTATCAGGGGCAGGTTATTTGCTGAAGGGACTACAGAGGATTCAATTCTTTTTACAAGAAGCGGGAATTCAGGTAAGTGGGGTATTTTATTATTTAAAGACTCCGAAAATAATATCCTGAGAAACTGCATTATAGAACATTCAAACTATATTTCAAATTTCGAAGACAATAATTATATGGGAGCTTTATCTTTTCACAATTCATCTGCAAACATAACAGAAAACTCATTCCGGGATAATGATTACGACGGAATAGAAAGTTGGGCTTCGGACGATGTAATTATAAAATTCAATGAGTTTTCTCGAAACAGGAGAGGTGTATATTGTAAGGCAGGAAGTTGTAAAATAGAAAATAATTATTTTTTACATAATTCAAAGGGGGTTCACTGCTATGATCATTCATCCCCGGAAATCATTTTCAATATTTTCGAATCCGTTGGTATAGGAGTTATCTGTTTTAACTATTCTGATCCTTATATTTCTAATTGCACATTTAAGTGCTGTAGCTATGGTATATATTTAGAAAGATCTAATCCTGATATCATTGGCAATCTGATCATTAATAATACATCAGATGGAATTGATTGTGTTGATGATAGTTGTAATCCCAAAATCATTAATAATACAATAGTAAATAACAATTTCTATGGCATTGGAAGAAGTTTACGGGCAAATCCTGATATAATAAATAATCTTTTCTGGGGAAATGGATATTCTTCAATCGAATTTTTTGAGAATCATACTAATCCAATCGTCTCATATTCATTAATACCGGAATCCAATTTACCTTCGGAATCCGATGGCGGTAATAATATTTTTGCTCAAAATCCTCTGTTTGTAAATCCTGACACAGATGATTTTCAATTACTTGAGAATTCACCATGTATAAATCACGGCTTCGTTTCTAGTTCATTGAGTTTACCAGCATTAGATATTCTTGGTAACAATAGGATATCTGGTAGTTCAATTGATATTGGATGCATCGAATATCAGGAATAAAGTATTTTGAGTCCGCGGGGATGCCTATTTCAGGAAATTGATATGGCCTCCCCGCTTGTATATTGCTGAAAGTCTTTCTACAGGTTCTCAAAAACATGCGTCGTCAATTTTCCCAGCATATTCACGTAGCTGCCAAATTCGTTATCATACCAGCCAAATATCCTGGCATGCGTAACCGGCATAGTGATTTCCGGAGGATCATTAACTCCGCATTGCTGCAGAAATCCTTCCGGCAGACTTAAAAATCCCGTTCTGGTATGCGTGTCATTTGCCTCTATCACTGCTGCTGCACGCATCCCAATAAGGCTGCTGGAAACGTTCTGCTGCTCGCTATAGATGAGTATTCCCTTTTGTTTTCCTTCTGCTGCTTCTTTATATATGCCATTGAGAAGTTCCCGAGTAATTTCGGGCTCATTCAGTTCATTTTTATATTCATGGAAAGTGACGTTTAAGGATATCAGCGATACCGTACTGGTGGGAATGCGTACTGAATCCGCCATGAATCCGATCTGCCTGATCTGGGGTAATATCTGCTCCAGCGCCTTAGCTGCACCCGTGGAAGTTAGAATTATATTATTCATAATTGAACGGTTTTTACGCAGATCTTTAGTCCCTGCATCCGGTACGCTATCCAGTATGCTTTGCGTACTAGTCGCGGCATGGATTGTGGACATTGATGCCGTAACGATCCGTGAAGTTGCCTTCGTTTCCAGAAGCGGCATCATCATATGAGCCAGACCCGTGGTCGTGCAGCTCGCTGCGGAAAGTATGTTGTGCTGTCCCGGATCATATTCCTGATGATTTACGCCAAAAACAAAGAGCTTGCTGTCACCGGGCAGACTCATGCTGTTATCCTTGATCTTGAAAGGTGCAGAACAGATCACTTTTTCAGCTCCTGCCTCCAGATGCCCACGCACACTGCCTTTGGCATTATCTGCCAGCACAGTCGGATCCAGAAATACACCCGTGCAGTCCACTACTAAGCGCACACCTTCTTCGGCCCACGGTATATGCAGCGGATTACGTTCTTCCAGCAGAAATTTTACTTTTTTGCCATTGATTTTCACCAGGTTCTGTTCCCGGTCGATGATCTTGATCTCGCATTTCTGACTGGATAATCCATAAAGAAATCTTTCCAGACTACCGTAGGTCGAATCTGATTCGATGGTCTGCAATAGATCTTCCAGACACCTCCCCACTTTGCGTCCGATATTGACCACAAATCCGTCAAAATACCCCAGCGACAGATGATTCCACAAAGTAAGTTTGCCTATGCGCCCTAAGCCATTGATACCTAAAAGCTTCCTGTTCTCCATCAAAATCTCCCCTTATTTTTTATTCTTGATAAATATCCTTAGCCTTAAATTAATCTATATTGTCAACCAAAACCGGATCAGCCATGATAATCTACCTGCTCTATATGGACGGGGTAATTCCCAATGTAGATGTTGCCGAAATTGCCATCAATGGCTACTTCGTCGCCGCTTGCCATTTGTTTCAGGTTTATCTGGCATTTTTTGTTGTCTTCATCCACTATCAGTTGCTGGCAGTTGACGATGCAGACTTTTCCTAATCTTACGGCTGTAACCGCTGCGTGCGAAGTAGCACCACCACGTCCGGTGATCAAACCATCGCATTTGAAGATCATGCCGATGTCATCTGGCACGGTATCAGGTCGCACCAGAATTAACGCTTTTTCGGGATATGCCTGACGGTATTTAAGCAAATCTTCCTCATCAAAGGCCAGGATGCCATTCAACGCACCGCCACCAATGCCAATGCCACTGCCGGCAAATTCCATTTTTTCTCGCTTACTTGAAAACACCTTGTATTCCTTGATCGTCTGCATATCCTGATTACGGGTCTGCAGGATGTAAAGGTCTTCCGCCAGTTCCGATTCAAAGGTGAATTCTATTTCCTGATGACTGAATCCATGTTTATAAAGCATCTGGGCAGAAAGCTCATAAAGTCTCTTAAATATCTGCGGCAGGCGGTATTCCAGGCTTAGTTTAACGTCTATTCCGCCTTTTTTCGCCTGCAGTTTTGATAGAGGCAGCACGTTAACCAGCCCGGCTACGATGTCCTCGCCCTGACTGCAAACGGTATATTCACCATAAAGGCTGATACCTGCGCGTTTACTGGCAGGATCGCGGGTAAACAGCACTCCGGAACCGGAATTTTCGCTCATATTACCCAAAACCATCTGTTGAATAATGACAGCCGTACCCCATTCATTAGCGATCTGCATCTGCTCACGATAAGCGTGCGCCCGATTTGAATCCCAACTATCTAAAACGAAGGAAATTGCCTGTATCAACTGCTGAAAAGGATCACTTTCAAAGCTGCCGCCCCGGCTGTAAAGTTCCGCTTTATATGCCAGCGCGACTTCCCGCATCTGGCTTTTACTGAATTGCAGTTTTTTCTCCACTTTAAATTTATCTTTATAGGAACTGATCACGTCATCAAAAGCATCACGCGTAATCCCCAGCGCCATACCCCAGCTTTGCAGAAACCGCCGGTATGAATCCCAGGCAGTCCAGCCCATATCAGGAAGAAGACTCATCTTTTCCGTGATGTCGTCATTCATACCCACATTCAGAAAGGTATTCATAGCTCCAGGCATGGAGATCGCCGTACCGGAACGTACGCTAAGTAACAAGGGTTTTGCCGGATTACCATATTCTCTACCGGACAGCTTTTCCAGTTTTTTCATCTGCGTTTTGATCATTTTCAAAACATCAGCACGTAATATACCTTCCCGTTTTACTACCGGACGATGACGGAATAGTTCCGTAGAAAGCACAAATCCCGGTGGAATGGGGAACTCCTTTTCATAGAGTATCTTTAAAAAGAAAGCTTTGGAACCCAGAAATACCGGGTTATCTATTTCCGGCGTTTTATCATAAAGCGGACTCACGATCTGATCCGGCTCAAAGCTCATCAGCATGGTCAGAAGCGGTTTTTCATAAAGCTGCACGATATCCCGGATAGATTTCAGGATGGTCACAATGAAATGATCCAGCCGGTTCACGATAAATGCCGAGGTCAAAACGTCCCGATAGAAGGATTCCGAGCGTTTAACTATTTCCTGCTTTCGATCTTCGCGATTTTGAAGCAGTGGATTTTGCAGAATGATCACTTTTAGCGGCTGCTCATAGATGCGGTAAAAGAACTCCTGCAATATTTCTTTGGTGTTTTCCGCCAGAAACTGGAAAATATTTACGAACTGATCCATACTGAAACTTGATTCCAGGCTGTAGCGGAACATTTCCAGGTTAGATTCAAATCCCTGATTCCGGATGCCATCCAGCGCCAGACCTGTTTCATAAAGTTTTAATAGCTCATATATCCGCTTTAACGTCTTGCGTGTGATATATTTTAGTTTGATGCTGCTTTCAATATTCTCAAAAAGACGCTGCACCACCTGTTCCAGGCGGAAAATCAAACCCAGGGCATCAAAACGCTTTTCATGATATTGTCCATACATCGAAGGTATGCCCGCTGCCACATGCCTCTTATAATAAATATCTTCCACCGCCTCCATCGCTTCATCGGAAAATATCAGTCCCGTTAGTTTTGTCATTATTTTTAATAAGTGCGTTAAGGCTTCAATATCTTTCTTATTCTGTAATAACAGCAAAAGTTCTTCCACTTCTTCTTTTCTTATAAAGCCACAATCCGTAAGCGTCTTACGCAGATCTGTTATACCCAGTGAATATTTTTCCAGCAGCATGTTATAAACCCGCACCAGGTAAATAAGTTTCTTGCGGTAAACTTCCTCGATATCCTTCTGCTGATTTACTTCTTTTTCAAATTCTTTGAGATTAATGCCGCTGAGTTTCTGCTGTCCGGTTTTGTCTTCCTCACAGATCCGCCGCATGAGTTCATGAACATAAACAAAATGCCTGCCTTCCAGATCAATGGAATTGATTACTTCGGCAGGAACATGCCCTTTTAAAAGGCTCTTATCTCCGGTTTTCCAGAATTCCAGGATCTGCAGGGTCAGGTTTACGTTCAGATTATTACTTTCCGTATGCACCTGCTTCCGGAAAAAATGGATCAAGCGGTCACTTCTTCGTTCTATTTCATCCATAGCTGTGGTTAATTCCCGCAATTCACCTTCTGCTCCGATCTGATTGAAATAGATGGGAAACAGACGTGAAAGCTGCTTCACCTGCTTAAATACTGGCTTGATGGGTGACTGTAAGAAACGCGATATATCCTTCTGAAATAAATCCGTGTCCGAAACAAAGATCCCGCCAATCCGTAAATTTACGATCAGAGCGCTTAAAAGCTTTTTCATATCTACCGGAGAAAGCTCGATCAATTGTAGCCAGGTGCGGATATTCTTGATATGATTGCGGTCAACTATCACCTGCCATTCATTATCTATGGCAATACTCCGTGGTGATACGAAACCGGACTTGATCAGATGTTTCACGAAAAGTTCCGTCAATTCGGGACTTTTCATTTCCAGCACCTGCTTGCCCAAAGATAGCTGACTGTCTAATACTGTTTCCCGGTAATTATCACTGAGATCATGAAACAGAACAAACATCTCGATCACAAATTGCTTCATCTCACTGACGCTGATCTCATCCTTTACTCTTCGCAGCACTCTGTTCAGGTCTAAAAGCAGGCTTTTACGCATATTATACATATCTTCCAGGTTAAAGAGATAGAGTATGAAATATATTTTTTCACGACTCAACCCGAAAATGTTTATCTGACTGCGGTAAAGCTGGGCGATTTCTCCATAATACTGCAATTCCTGAAAATCTGACCAGGTTTCCGCTTTATTCAGAGCTTCCCGCTGTTTTGCTATGTATTCTATGCCAATATTCTTTATTGCCTCTTTATAATTATCTTTAAATAGTTTCTTTTTCTCTTCATACCAGGTTTCAATACGGGGAAGTGTTTCCCATCTATTATAAACTCCATCCAGTACCCGGCGCGACAGACTGAAACCTTTTTCCCGGCAGCAATCCAGTTCCAGAACGCTGCCGAAATGATTCTTAAGATAATTACTATTACGCTCCAATAGAAAGGGTTGCGTTTTATAAATCTGGCTCAGCAGAACCAGAGCTTCCAGCACTATCTTTTCCGGAAAATCCGCTTCTGCTGCCAGATTGCCCGTAAACCGGATCAAGGTCTGCACAAGACGGTCTTCCGTAGTAACTTCCATCTCCTGCTGCAGAAGGTCACCAAATATCGATAATAGAAGATGAAAGGCTTGTTCCCGCTTTTCCAGTTGATTATAGAACCACAAATCACTCAAAGAGACCTGCACCAGATGCTCAACTACCACATCCTGATTGGCATATTTATGGTAATATTCATCCAGCAGCACCTGGCAGCGTTCATTAATACCTTTTTTACTTTCTGACTGCAGCAGCAGCCACTTGAAATTTTCCGGCAACTCCTGGCTGCCCTTACTGGTTAATTTCAAATTTCTCTCTAAGGCCGTGGATTCCTGGATCATCTCTGATTTCATATTTATCCCGATTACTTTTTCTTAAATTTCAGGAATATGCCAAATATTGTCAATCACAATAGCGGTGGATCATTAGTCACCTTCTGTATATCCTGTTAACAATAATGAACAAATAACCTTATTTATGCACTTTCCTGATGAATTCTTCAACTTCGGGAATGCCCCCCTGGTATATAAGATAGCCATTATAAGGCTCTCCTTTTGTAATCTCACCACTTATCGGGGTCAGCATGATCTTTTTTATTTCTTCGAGATCGCTGGTTTGACCAAGAGCCCACGAAAGCTTGATAAAAGCAACTTCCGGTAGCATATTCTCTGCCGGAACAATACCCATTGCCATAAGATCACGACCAGTGTCATAGACAAACATATGTACGAATCCCCAGAGAGTCTGAACGGTCATATAGATGGCTACTCCTGCAGCGGCTGCCCTTCTGATAGCCGGATAGATAAGCTTGTTCACATGGCCCAGACCGGTTCCGGCTATTACTATCCCTTTATAACCGTTATCAACCAGCGAATCTATTATATCCGGCTGCATATTGGGATAATAATAGACGATTGAAACCTTGTCATGAAAATAAGGAAGAATTTTCACCTGGTGATCATTACGGCGGGGGTTATAGTCATTGCGGATTGCCTGCACTCCCTGTCTGGTCACCGTGGCCAGGGGAATGTCTCCAATGGTTCGGAAGGTCGAACGATATGAGGAATGCATCTTGCGAACGCGGGTGCCACGATGCAAAAGAGCATATTCATCTGAGGTTGGACCAAACATGCATATCATAACTTCGGCAATATCTCCATGACCAGCAGCCGTAGCCGCATGCATCAGGTTTAAAGCCGCATCTGAAGATGGTCTGTCGGAAGAACGCTGGGAACCAACCAGAATAACCGGAATAGGCAGGTTCTGGCACATAAAAGTGAGAGCGGCTGCGGTATGATGAAGTGTATCGGTACCATGCCCGATGATGATACCCTTTATGCCTTTTTCGATTTCTTCCCCGATAGCTACTGCCAGTTTTTTATACTGCATAGGTCCCATATTCTCAGAGAAAACTGCAAAAACTTTTTCGGTGTCAAGATTACAGATTTGTGCAAGTTCGGGTACTGCACCATAAAGTTCACCCGGTGAGAAAGCTGGAATCACAGCGCCGGTACGATAATCAAGCCGGGAGGCTATAGTGCCGCCGGTTCCCAGAAGTTTTACTTTAGGCAATCCCGGAGTAAAGGGAAATTCTTTTTCCGGTATCTTATAATGAGCTTCTTTATAACCGATTTCAGTCATTTCAGTAATAGTATGCACATCTATTCCAACATTATAACCGGTTGCAAGTTTTAGTACTATATGAAACTGGTCGTCATTTTCCGAACGAGGCAGAATTATACCCTGAAATTCACCACGCGTTGATTTGATCAGTGCATCACTCCAAACGCGAACATGGAATTTTTTGATAACTTCGAGTGCTTTTCCTTTATATCCCTGGATAGATTCAGTCATTTTTTTTCTCCTGCGTTGTAATCTGTTTTTCAATAGCATTAAAGATTTCCTGCATATCCACGTTTCCGAGAGCTCGTGGTCGCAGTTTTCCCATAACCCAGCTAATCGCACTGGTTTTACAATCAATGCGGCAGTCTTTCAAGACGGATTTAGTGAAATAAGGGACTGCAGAAAAGAGATCAGAAGAAATTTCTTTTTTCCAGGAGAGGAGATTAAGAATAGACTGGAAGTCGATTTTAGGATTATCGATAATAATCGGTATCATTTCTTTAATAAGTTCCCATTTGATGTTATTATCTTTCAGGAAAGCAAAGATATCAACGAGTTTTGAGAAAGGAAATGGTTTCTTTTTGAGACGCATTCTTCCTTTAATATTCTGGGCAAGCAGGGTACAGACAAAAAGGGGCTCTACTTCAAAATCATTCACTATCTGTTCCGCTACAGGCATGAGATTATTCCTCAGAAGATAAGTCCAGCAATCCTGTGGAACCTGCCACTCTTTTAATTGAGCAAGCCGAAAAGGCAGATCAACCGGAAGCGAATTGCGTATCTGCTCTATGTCTTCTTCTGGCACCGGAATTGGTGCAGAATCTGTATCAGGATACATGCGGTCGGCTCCTGGAAGTACCCGCTCAAAGAGAGTATTTCCATCAGCAAGTGATTTCCGGGTTTCACGTGGAACGCCCTCAAAAGCAAGCTGACAACGTTCCTGTATGGTTTCTATGGCCGTTGGTATATCTTCGTCCGGTCCTGCAAAACAGATCCAGGCATCTCCTGGCTCCGCTTTCAATCTGCTCTTTATCAGCTTAGCTAGATGATCAAATTCCTCTACATTCGCCATCTCGGAATGAATCAGGTTCGGCTTTTCAAGACAGGATATTACCTTGAGGCGGTCACTGAGTTCGGAACTGAAATCTTTGCCGGGTTGTGTGAAATGTGAAAGAATACCCTTGAATTTTGGTAGTAGTACTGCCACAAGTTTTTGGGATGATTCCGGAAATGGATATGCTACTGCCTTCACGTCAAGATCAAGGATACAAGAACGAGTCTGCCAGCTTTTAGGATCACTGATCACGGCAACCAGTTTTTCCCGCATGGTTAACAGTGCTTTCTGACGAAATGCTTCCACATGAACAAGAAGCGGTATCTCTCTGATGTGGGAAACTCCCTTGATCTCTATGCGGGTACCGCCTGTTATACTCACATTTACGTCCTCACGGGCAGCTCCGATTCCGGTGCGCACTTTGCCGGTGGAGCGAGCGAGAAAACGAAGGTAGTGCGCAGCTTCAGCTACTTCTGCAGGAGTTAGCATCTCAGGATATGTCACCATTTCAATCAAAGGCATGCCAAGACGATCTGTGGTATAAATTCGACGGTGACCTATATCAGACACTTCCCGGCAGGAATCTTCTTCCAGGCTTAGCTGGATCAAACGGATAGGTTTATTTTTTAAAGGAATTGCTCCTTCTATACCTATAATTGCTGTTCGCTGGAAGCCCGTGGGAATACTCCCGTCAAGGTATTGTTTGCGAGTTATGTGGACTTCGCCAACAATATATTGTTTCAGGAGCAGTGAGATTTCAATGGCAATCTCCAGAGCTTGACGATTCAATGGAAAGGGAGGCGTATCATCAACTTCATAGGTACAGGCTGTCCTGTTTTTTATCCGGTAAATGACCTCCTTGCGCGTTTTAAATTCCATTAGTGCTGTGCCGTCGTACTCCCCCAGTTCACTGAGTGTGGGGCGCATATGACGCACAATCTCGGCATCGTAATCATCAAAATCCTGGTAAATTCCCGTTGGGCAATGGCAAAAAAGTTTTTCCCTGGTCTGTAGTTGCTGATGTATCTCAAGACCGCTTTTAAATCCAAGATGTTTGTAGGTTTCAGCAGTCGCTTCTTCGAAACATACCCAGCCTGTTTCTATCAGGGTTTTCTGATAGTTTTGGTCAGCATTTATTTCCTTTTGCATAAGAAATCCTTACTAATTTTTTGAAAAGTTAAAGAAATGAGGTGAGGAGTCAGTGTCCAGTATTTTATTTTCATTACAATTATGTTCTGACAAATAAAATATATATTATTGAATAATGTTATACTCTTTCTTGTTTCTTGACAGCCATTATTGAATAAATACGGGATCAAGCTTCATAATGAACCAGCTGAGAAAATGCGATACGGGAAAAATCAAATCGTCTGGTTCAGGTTTTTTATCCATCATCATCCATTCCAGGAAGGCATTTGAAGTACTTTTGCTAGAAAACAGTCAAGATGGATTCCGCCAAGTGGACGTTCACCAGTGCGCAGCATGGGGAATGAACACGGCTCATAACTTGCCCCAGAGCGAACAAAGTGAGTTTGGTGCAAAGAGCAAGCAAAGCTAATATTAACCAGTAGAGTAGAGACAGGCTTCAGTTGAGCTTCCCCCTGTCCCCCTCATCAAACCGTGCATGCGGTTTTCCCGCACACGGCTTTCCGACAAAGTTCGTTCCAAGCGTTCACAGTTTCATCAGACGAACCTGCTT
>JAIPGO010000050.1 GCA_021736135.1 Candidatus Cloacimonadota bacterium | reverse complement strand
CGATGAGGCGTAACTTAATCATTAGGGATTATATTTATACCCGGAAAATAAAGGCTTATATACATATTATATAGTAGCAAAGTGAAAGCCTGAAGTTGATTGGTCAAGTTTTCTTGCAGATACCATCCTGAACTGGATCATTCATGATTCCTACACTATATTAATTAGGGAAAATGTCAAAGAGAGAAAGGAAAAGCTTCAGAAAAGAATAAGTTTTAATGAAGTGCGATGAATGCTGCTTATTTGGTCATTTATCCTTACAAAGTAGCTGTCATCGTAATTGTTCAATGATAATAACTACCTATTTAATTATGTTACAATGAGATATGATACTGACAAGTAAGGTGGCTCTCCCGAAACGGAAGAGTGGCTCAATTTCTACGGAGAGGTGGCTCTAAAACTCTGTACAAGTGGCTCTATCAGAAAAGAATATTCAGCGAGATATCTAAAAATTTCGGGGGGATGCCAGGTTTTCTAAATACCTTTACAAGATCAGAAGCGATTTCAAAGCATGGAAAAAATTCCCTTAACACACAATAAGAAAATTTTTCGTACCATTCTGTGTAAGGACGTGTTAGTCTGTGACCGTTGGTGTTACATCCTCAATGGATCGGAGAGGCAGAGTAATTTTCAGTTTTTTTGTACCGAGTTTATTGCAGGAGGTTTTGATTTCGATGATGTCTCCGGGTTTGGCGTCCGGTATTCTATAAGCGAGTTTTCCACCTTCATCCGATTCTTGAAGTGACAGTTTGTGGTTGATAATTTCCTTTCCGTTCAGGTTGATTATTACATCACTGATATAGTGACTGGCAGGGTCGTGAACAGCATGGAAATATTCTACTTTGAGAGAGGAATCGGCATAAACGAATTCGGCATTGATCTGAGAAGCAGGATGAGCACTAATTAAAGAAAAAAGTGCCAGCATAAATAATATAGCCAGGTATCGGGACATTTTGTCTCCTTTCTTTTAGAATGAACCTTTTATCCGGTTAAGGCAAAATAAGCAGCACAGCAGACAGACCGAAACAGTATGGGACAAGAGCTATCAAATTAACCGGATAGCCAGTTCCGCGACAAGACTAATAACTCATAATATTTTCACAAGACTTATCTCCTTTTAATGAGAGCATAGATTTATAAGAAATGGAAAATAAGCAAGCAATAAAATGATGGGTTCTATGTTTTCGCCCATTATTAAACGGCAAACGAACATTGACAAGATACCAGGTAATGATAAGGAACTTTTAAGACAGCAAGAACGAACACCAGGCGAGAAAAGCAGGCTCTATATATTAACTGATTGTACATTTCAGTCGCTTCCGGGCAATATTTGTTTAGAAGAGCAGGCACCGTAAATCTACGGGCAATTTGTTCATTTTAAGGAAATCTCCGTTAAGCCGGAAATAAGAGAACAGGAAAAAGGCGAGGAGGAATCAGGTAGAAAGTAATGAATTTAGCGGAAAATATATGTATTGGTAAATAATTGTTGACGATTGCGGTTAATATTGTTGACAATGTCAAAAATTTTAGAAGGACAGAAATGAAGAGTTTACAGCAGTTGCGGCGTGAATTGCATCAGATACCGGAGCTGGCGCATGAGGAGTATTTGACGCAGGCTTATTTGCTGGAGCAGATGCGGGAATATACGGAACTGGAGATATATGAGTTTTCTCCTACGGGGATTCTGGCAGCTTATACTGGAGGTAAGGGCAGCTATCAGCTATTTCGGGCAGATATGGATGCGCTGGCCTTGAGCGAGCAGACCGGATGCGGATTTGAATCGCAGCATGAGGGAGTAATGCATGCCTGCGGGCATGATATGCACATGACCATACTATTGGGATTGATAGCAAAAGTAATGGCAGAGCAGCCGGCGCAGAATGTACTGTTTTTGTTTCAGCCTGCAGAAGAGGGCAAGGGAGGAGCAGCCAGAGTTCTGGCGGACGGAATATGGGATAAATATAAAGTGGGCGCGGCTTATGCACTACACGTAAGTCCTGATTTGCCGGTGGGAGAGATCAGCAGCCGGGCGGGTAATTTTTTTGCAGCAACCTGCGAATTTGACCTTAGAATAATCGGAAAGTCAGCGCATATAGCAACACCTTCAGCAGGCAGAAATGCCTTGCAGGCAGGCATAGAGATATATCAGTGCGTGCAGCAGTTACCCCGGGTAGTAAAATCAGGGGAACACTTCATCTGTGATTTTGGGATACTGCAGAGTGGCAATGTGCGAAACGCCATACCGTCAGAGTGTTTTATGTCCGGCACGATCCGGGCAGAGGATCAGGAGCGGATAGCGGCACTGAAAGCTTCGCTGGAAGGTATTTGTGAATCAGTGGAGCTGGCTTATGAAGTACAGGTGCAGGTGGAATATCTGGTAGAATATAAAGAAGTATATAATAAAAGGGAACTGGTAGATGACCTTAAACAGTCAGCCCAGGAGGCAGGCATCAGCTTTCGGGAAGCTGAACTGACGCTGGCGGGAGAAGATTTCGGATTCATAGCAGGCCGGTGGGGAGGCGTGCTATTCTGGCTGGGAGCTGCGGGTGAAGAGTTTTATCCCCTGCATAATAACCGGTTTTTACCTGATGAAAAAGCGCTGGAGACAGGGGTAAGGTTATTGTGGCGTTTACTGAAAAAACGAAAGGGAACATAATTTGCTTAGAATAGAGATGGAGGAAAAGATGAAGAGTATAATATATTTATTCGTTTTGCTGACGGTTATTCTTATCTTCAGTGGTTGTGATAGCAGGAATCCCGTAGGAACGGGATACAACATCACCCTGATCAGTGACCGTGATACTTTGCATGTGGGTGATGCCATAAATAATGTGGAACTTACGTCTTATGTGTCGAATGATCAAGGCGAAAGCATATCAGGGGTTCAGGTTCATTTCACGACGGATTTTGGCAGTGTATTGGGAACTGCCATCACAGATGACAATGGCTTTGCCTTCAGTACCTACTGGTATGATGGACTGGTTACAGGAACAGCAAAAGTGAAAGCGCAATACGCGGGAGTAGAGGCGGAAATTAAGATCTATATTGTAGATCCGAATCCATATATTCTGGAGTTATGGGCAACGCCAGATACGTTATGGCTGGGTTCGGGGCAGATGGGCAGTACTATTCATGCTCATTTAACCGACCGCGAGGGTATACCTCTTTCAGGGGAGCGGATAGATTTCAGTACAGAGGGTGGATTTGTGACCGGATATGATATAACCAGCAGTAACGGCTATGCTGAGGCAACGTTTCTTTACGGTGGCAGCGGGGAAGGTACGGTAGAGATCAGTGCCAGTTATATGGAAGCTACTGCAATGACCTTCATCTATGTGTTAGAGCCGGATATAGTTATCTTGAATATCTGGTCGGAAGAAGATACAATTTATGCCGGAACCAATAATAACTATACGAGGATTTTTGCAAGTTTGACCGACGGTTATGATAATCCGGTAGTGGATGCTTACGTATATTTTTCGGCTTCAACGGGCAGTATAGATCCTTATGGGATAACGGATAATTATGGATTGGTGGATATAGATTTCTGGTTTTCAGAGCGACAGTTGACGGCAACGATAACCGGGTCTTATGAGGGAATTCTGGATATGATCACGATAGAGATTATGCCCCTGACCTTTCAGATAGAGAGTGTAACATCCGATTCCCTGGCGATATATGCAGATAACGATATTGAGACCTTTGCCACGATAACCGTGCTGATACATGACAGCGGTGGTTTTCCGGCAAGTGACAAGCTGGTTCATTTTTCTACTACACTGGGTTATATTTCCCTGCCCAATGTGGAGACAGGCGATGATGGCAAGGCAATAACATATCTGCATGACAATGACATCGCCGGGCTTGCCCATGTGACAATAACCTGTGAAAATGATGAATCATATATAGATATAATGATATTGGAAGCAAGAAAGAGGAAACAAGATTGAAAATATTAAAGATAATTGCGGTGATATTAGTATTGCTGCCGATTTTGAATGGCTGCGACAGCCGTAATGTGGAAACAGGAAACTATAAGTTAGTTTTAACAGCCAACCCGGAGACGATATTCCGAGATAACGGATTAACCTCATCACAGATCAGTGCCATTTTAAAAGACAGCAACGATTATCCTCTGGGGGGAGAGCAGATATTATTTAAGGCCAATATAGGGAGTATCCTGGGAGCGATAACCACCGACAGTTCCGGCGTGGCAAAATCGACTTTCTGGGACAGCAACCAGCTTGGTCTGGCCACGATAGACGCTAATTACAATGGCGTAACTGCCCAGGTGGAAGTGATGATCATCGAGCCGGTAAATAACGAAGTGCAATCAATAGTATTTAATGCGGCACCTCTTGATATCCAGGTACAGGGTACGGGGGGGCAGGAAAGCGCCGTATTATCAGTATATCTTCAGGATTTGAACGGGAACCTGGTGGATGGCGAAAAGAGAGTGGATTTTGTGCTATTAAATTCCCCTTTGGGTACGGTGATCAATGGGTTGGGTATCAGCGACAGTACCATGAGCCAAAACGGAGTGGCATCAGTAATCATATCCAGTGGAGTAGCTTCCGGCATCGTGAGAGTAAGGGCAACCACTTATCAGACTAATGGGATGCCCGTAAGTGCAGAGAAAGCTAATATCATCATCCATTCGGGAGCACCGAACTCAGTGGATTTCTCCATAAGCGGTGATAATGGCGGGGAAGACATGGGAGGCGGTTTATGGGCAGTGGAAGTGAGTGCACTATTAACGGACAGTTATGGTAATCCGGTAGATACGGGAACAGCGGTATTTTTTTCTTTACCCGAAGATCCTGACTATGCTTCCATCAGGGCTAATTCCTATGTGGGAAATGAGAACGCTAATGGCGACACCCTGGAAGGCACGGCTTATACCCTATTAAGCTATGAAGGCGTGATGACTAATGAATGGTTACAGGTACAGGTGGATACGGGTGATTTCAATGATTCTGACAGCCTGCGTTTACCCATTCAGATGCCCTCTATTGATATTACGGTCACTCCTGCGCATCTGGACTGGGATGAAAGCAGTCCTAATAATCCGCCGGATGATCAGGTGGCAACCGTGCGTGTGATCATTAAGGACGGACAAAATAATCCGATCAATAATCAGCGGGTAATATTCAATTCGAGTCTGGGAGAACCGGTTGATATGGGGACAGATGACGATAATGATGATTATTCTGAATTAAGCGGGCAGCAGGGTGAAGCGGGACTGATCCTGAAAGAGATGATGTTTCACAGATATGAGTGCCCGGCACCGGGTCCGGCAGGACCGGGTATGACGACCAGTACGGTAACAGCGACGATACTGGGCAATATGATTTCAGGGACGGAGACACTGACGCTGTTCCGGTATGAAGATTTTAATCCTTAGGGGAGGGAAGCGGACTAACACAGACTAACATGGACTGACACGGAGATTTTTTTATAGAGGAACGGGGTGATGCTGAGGATCTGGTTTTTTTTTCTATTAATAATATCCTGTAGTGGGGTTAAGGGGATGATGGTGATCAATGAATTATATTATGATCATCCAGGAAATGATACAGGTTATGAGTGGATAGAATTTTACAATATGAGTAATACGATAATTGATCTTACAGGCTGGCGAGTGGAATCCGGTGGTAGTGAGTTTACAGAGATGTTTGAATTTCCGGCAATAATAATAGGTGCACATGACTATCTGGTAGTAGGTGATTTTGCTGTATCGGAAGCGGACTGGGTAACATCTTTGAGTTTTCAGAACGGAGGAACGGCGACGGATGGAGTAAGGATAATTTCCCCGGACAGCATCTGGACGGATACGGTACTCTATGACGAACCTAACAGTAATGAATTGCCAGATGATCTGGGTGTACCGGGCAGCAGCTTTGCCCCGGATGTTACAGCAGGGAAAAGTATTGGCAGGTATCCTGATGGGCTGGATACTAACAGCGGTTCCGACTGGCGGGAAAGAAAGCTGCTCACACCGGGCAGGAAAAACTGGGGAGAAATAGACCTGACAATTGTAAGTGCCCGGATAAATGAAATTGAGAACGAATGCCTATTAGATGTGAGGATAAGTAATTTATCCACAGAAAATGTGGATAACTTTGCGGGTAACCTGGATATTTATTTGAACGGATTACCTTTAGAAAGCTGGCAGATACCGCCCTGCGGTGGCCTGGCAACAATAGATTATGAGCTTATCCTGAGTGGACTGGAAACAGGTTATCAACTGACAAGATTAGTAGTTAATTCAATTTATGACTACAACTTAGCTAACAACAACAGAGGGGCTTCCATTCTGCTGGGGCAGTCTCCGTTAATTCTGAATGAGTTGATGATAAAACCTCAGAGTGATTATTCCGAATGGGTGGAAGTAATACTGCGCGGCAAGGTGGATAACTTTGTGGATAACTTGCTGATATCTGATGAAAACGGCGATGGGAATGCTTTCCAGGTAGCTGATCAGTCGGCGGGATATTACGTTTTAGGAGGGGCAGAATTAAGCGGGGAATATGGCATATTTCCGGAGAATATAATTATCACAGCCGGATTTCCAGGATTGAATAATGATGGAGATATAGTAACTATCAAGGATATCTGGGGAACACTGCTGGACAGTTTAAGTTATGGAAATCTAGCAAATGAAGCGGCGGGGGTGAGTTATGAGCGGATAAATCCTGAGGCAGCAGACAGTGATTGGGGCAATTGCGAGGCAGCAGCAGGTCATACGGCAGCGGCAGTAAACAGCATAATGTGCGGCGAGATAGATATGAGTCTGCAGGTTACAGGTGTTAGATATGAAGAAGGTAATATAAATCATAATTTTAATACTCATAATTGCGGTATGTATAATGTGGAAGAAGGGATACTCCACATAAGCTGGCTGGATTTCTGGGGATTGGGAGCCGGGGAATTTGAGGCCTACCTGGCATTTGAAGAGGAAATGCAAACGGTGACAACAAATGTTCCCGGTGAGGGATATTATTTTTACGAGTATTTTCTGGAAATAGATGAAGATGCCAATCCTGCTGATAATCTGGATTACTGGTATCTTAATACCGGCAGCCTTGCCTGGGTGATAAACGAGATAATGTATCATCCCGCCAGCGGAGAACCGGAATGGCTGGAAGTAAAACGTAATCTACCGGAAACAGCAGCAGTGGAGCTGGGTGTAACAGTGGATGTTGACAGTTGTGAATTTGCCGGGGGAAGCGAATATATAATAATAACCGGAGACGAGGCAGACAGGGAGCATCTACTGGCAAAATACGGAATGGAACTGGAGATATACTGTGGATTGGGCAGGCTGGTGGATGACGGAGGGGAATTAAGCATAGCTGACGAATATGGCAATGAATTTGAAAGGTTCTGTTATGAAAGCAGCTGGAATGATGAGCGACAGGGAATTTCCATAGAGCGGGTAAATCCATTAATTCCGGCAGAGGAAAGCAACTGGAGCCGCAGTGTGACAATCTGCACACCGGGCAGAGAAAACAGCATTCATACGGAAATAGAACCTTCTGAGGCAAAACTGAGCATTCAGCCGGACATATTCAGTCCGGCAGCAGGGGAAAGTGCAGTAATCATTTATCAGAATCCGGAAAATCTGAATAAGGTTAAAGTGCGGATATATGATCTGAAAGGGAGACTGGTGCGGCTGCTGGTGGATCAGGACAGTCAGGGAATGGAAGGATACTATATCTGGGATGGGAGGGATGCTCAGGGTAAAATAGCCGGTATTGGAGTATATATAGTACTTTTTGAGAGTACGGATGGCGAGCGTAATTTTAGAGAAAAGGCAACAGTAACCATTGCCTGGTAGGAGAGCAATATGTATGGTCAAACGGTTTCTTATGCGATACAGGGCATAGATGCCTGTCAAGTGATAGTGGAAGCGGACATCAAGGGAGGGGCGACCAGTTTCACGATTGTGGGTTTGCCTTCCAATTCCATCAAGGAAAGCAAAGACAGGGTCTGGGCAGCGATCAAGAATTCCGGTTATCGATTTGGTTCGCGCAATTACACGGTAAATCTGGCACCTGCTGACTTGAAAAAAGAAGGAGTAGCGCTTGATCTGCCGATAGCGGTTTCCGTATTAAGCGCAGAGCATCAGTTACGGCAGAAAAGACAGGGAGTATATGCGCTGGTGGGAGAATTATCATTAGACGGTAATCTACGGGGCGTGCGGGGAGTGCTATCCATAGCGACAGCCTGTCGGCGAGATAAGGTGGCAGGGATAATTGTCCCCTGGGAAAATGCCCGGGAAGCAGCCGTGATCAGCGGATTGAACGTCTATCCGGGGACGCATCTGCGGGAAGTTGTGGAATTTCTGGCAGGACAGGCAGAAATAGAGCCATATCAGGTGGACAGGGAAGAGATTTTTGCCAGAAGCAGCGAAAACATGCTTGATATGTATGATGTGAAGGGGCAATACCATGTGAAGCGCGCATTGGAAGTGGCAGCAGCAGGGGGGCATAATATTCTGATGATAGGACCTCCCGGGAGCGGCAAGACGATGCTGGCGCGATGTTTTCCCACGATACTGCCTGATCTTACTCTGGAAGAAGCGCTGGAAACGACAAAAATACATTCCATTTCGGGATTGATAGACAGTAAGACGGGTATAATCAGGCAGCGTCCTTTCCGGTCACCCCATCACACGATAAGTGATATTGCTTTAATAGGAGGTGGAAGCTACCCCAGACCGGGAGAAGTATCGCTGGCACATAACGGTGTGCTCTTTCTGGATGAATTACCGGAATTCAAGAAGTCGGTTCTGGAAGTATTGCGTCAACCTCTGGAAGATGAGATCGTAACTATATCCCGAGCTACCCAGTCCCTGGAATTTCCGGCAAAATTCATGTTATTGGCTTCTATGAATCCGTGTCCCTGCGGCTATTATGGCAGCAGCGTGGAAGGTCATCATTGCGGCTGCAGCCCGGCAATGATCCAGAGGTACCGTTCGCGGATATCTGGTCCGCTTTTAGACCGGATCGATATTCATGTGGAAGTACCGGCAGTGCGATATCTGGAATTAGCTGGATTACCTGACGGAGAGCGTTCGCAGACAGTTCAAGGCAGAGTTAATCAATCACGTGATTGTCAATTGCAGCGGTTCAGCAAAGAGAAAATCTACAGTAATTCCCAGATGAATGCGCGTCAGATCAGAAAATACTGCGTATTGGATGACGACAGCCGGATGCTGGTGAAACAGGCGATGGAAAAGATGGGTCTATCAGCGAGAGCTTTTGACAGGATAAAGAAAGTAGCGCGCACCATATCAGACCTGGAAGCATCAGAACAGATTAGAGCACCTCATGTGGCGGAAGCAATTCAGTATCGCCGGATGGACCGGAAATACTGGGAAAATTAATCCTCCGATTCCTGGAACTGTAAGAGATTATCTTTCAACGGGATGAACATCACCGTTTCATTAACTTCTTCATAACGCCTTCTGGTAACTTGCGAAGTAAGGGAATAAATAATAGGAATGCCCCGTCCGGAAGTATCAAGGTCATTCTTACCGGCAAAAGGATCTTCACCGGGTTTTTTATCGGGAATATCCCAGGTAACACCTTTATCCCAGAAAGTGAGAACCATTTCTTCTCTAATCTCAATCTTGAGCAGGATGACAGTATCAGATTTACTGTTCAGGCCATGCACGATGATATTATTAAGGAATTCGTTGACTATAAGCTCAACCTGCATTGCCAGTTCCACGTTATTATCCTGATTTTCGAGAATAAACTTCTCACAGAACATACCAATATCCTTGGTATTAGTGAGCAGGGAACGCATCAGCAGAAATTCCGTAATGAATTCGTTAACCAAAGGTCTTTTCCAGAAGCTGACAAGAGTGAAATCATCTGCATTAATGGCATAGCCGTTCTGGATCAGATCATGTTTAAACAGATGGCTGAGTATAACCTTTCTTTCATGGTCATAGTTATCCACAATAAACTGGGCAAAAGATTCCAGATCAAGCTGGTGTTTATTTGCGTCCTGACATTGGTATATACCATCTGAGAAAATGAAAGTGACCAGGTCTTCGTTGAATTCAATTTCATTTTCTTCATCTTCAGAATAGAGATAATCGGAACGCCAGCCAATAGGAACCGAGCTTTTTTCATAAATAATACGTGCTTTGCCGGTTATGCGGTTATACTGGATAAGTGGCGGTTGCCCGGCATTATAATAGCGGATGGTTCCCCGGGTAATATCGATGAGACAGATCAGCAAAGTGAGATAATTATTAGGAAAGAGTTCTTTGCTGATAATATTGTTAACGCGCTTGATGATATAGTGCGGTTGCAGATTATCCTTTTCAGCTTCAATAACCATATTGATGGTTGCCTTAACTGCGCTCATAATAAGAGCAGCCTGGACACCGTGACTGGAGATATCACCCACATAAGTAACATATTTATCTTCAGAGATGGATAAAGTATCTGAGAAATCCCCGCCAATTTTCTTGGAAGGAGTATAAGTGGCAGAAAAGACGAGTTTGCTGTCCAGCAGCAGCCACTGTGGTTTAAGATAAGCCTGCACGTTTTCGGCGACTTCGAGTTCTTTGAGAAGCGAATGATTAAGATCATCAAGATCACTCATCGTTTTGTTTCTTTCGGCAATGATATTGCTGATCTGCACGACGGTAATTATAAAGATGATAAGACTGATAAGCCCAATGATGAGCAAACCCACGTATCGGATCAGGTTATAATAATCGAGCTGGTCCATCTTTTCTTGAGAAATAGCGATTACTTCATTCATAACCTGGCGATGAAATTCTGTTACGGTATTTAGTGCCTCATTAACGATATTCAGTGAACTTTTAGTATATTTAGACTGGTTTTTAGTTAATGAATTAAAGTCAGATTGATCAATCAGGCTGTAAATATCATTTTCCTGTTTTTGCAGTTTTATCAGGTAACCTGTAACAGTGTCAATATAGCTGGCAGTTTGAATTTTTTCATTGGGGGTATAGAATACCGGTCGAGTAGCGGGTGCATTTGAGGAGAAAGTATCGAAGTAATTGTAATCGTAAGAACCGCCATATTCGATTGTATTAATTACTTCATTGGCAGCATTAAAACTGGCAGCGAGACGTTCATTACAGGCAGTGCTAATTTCAGGATGGCCAGCTGAAGTAACGAGCAGATCAAGATCCCGTTGAATCATAAGCAGATTGCGGTAAACAATCTGATTCAAATCAAGTAAAGCCTGAGCGTTATCTGAATTTCTGGTATAGAAATCAATTACTTTTTCCATCAGTGACTTGCTGCCCAGGATACTCAAGGCTACGATAATAAATAAAATTACCAGCACGAAAATTTTGACCTTGATCGGGTCTTTCACGAGATTACTCATATCTTACTCCCAAATAAATTCACAACTATATTATGCAATTTACAAGCCAATATGGAAACAAAAAACTATTTTATTGTCTTATAAACAATTACGTCCACATCAATCTATTCATACTGAGACAAGCGGGGTACATGATTACCCGAAAACGGACACTTGCCCATTATTACAATCAACCAGAAATCAAATCCATCCGCGCAAAATGTGTTAAAGTTCAGAAAAGAAAACTGCCAGCCAGAGAGTTTCTGAATCGGGACAGGTTTTAGTAACGCGGTGTTTCCGATGAGCAGGGATAAAGAGAAAATCCCCGGGATATAGAATAGTTGACTCATCGGGATTGAGCAGAGATAATTCTGCATAACCGGAAATCAGAAGCAGCCATTCATTTTCTTCCTGATCATACCAGAAATGAGAAGGAGACGCCTGCCCATAAGAGGCAATACGTTCAATACGGAGATTTTTTCCGGTAAAAATTTCTTCAATGAATTCCTTTTCTTGAGGGAAGTCTGGCAGTTCTTTCCAGAAATCAGGAGAAATTGACATGTTCCCAGTCTTTTCCATTCCAGATCTTACTGTGGTTTACCCACATCATATAAGCCAGCCAGAATTGTTCTAAAGTTTTCAGCCTTTCCAGCATAGAGTTATCAAGATTATTGCACCACTTCTGAAAATCATTGATAATATCCAGCGGGATCTCAAAATCGATCATGTCCTGCAGGTCATCCTGCCGAGGTAGATAAACCGCCTCATCATCGTCACCGATACCATTGAAAGTTTTAGTTCTGGGGTCGTAAGTGTCGGGAATAATATTGTAAAATTCATCATCACAAAGGAGGAATTGAAATATCCCTTTTTCATATTCCATATCAGCGAAATCCTGAGGAGTGCCATAAAAATAGTCTCCCAGCTTAGGTTTCCAGTTATTTCTAACTTCATCAGCCTGCCGGCACATTTTAATATAATTTTTTGAAGTATCCATATCATCTCCCATAATTTTTTTTAATATATAAATCGTTAAAACTTTGTCCAATAATTATTGGTTTTACCCCGGATTTTTTTCTCCACTTACTTGTAATCTACCATTATAATGGGAGTTATGTTATATAGTATTATAACAACCATGTCGCGGAAATCAGTATTCTCTTGCTAACAGTAAATGTAAACCTGTCTGAATTCCTGTCGATCACCATCGTTAACAAAATAGAACTCAAATCCTGCTACGCGAAATGAGTTGAGCCGGAGTAAACTTATTCCAGGGTGGGATTTGAGGAAGTGAACAATTCAAATCCCACCATTTTCTGATAATATCTCCGCAAAATTTTATATGAAAGCGGTAGAGTATATAAAAGCCCTGCCAGGAGGCAAAGAGCGCCGATGAGATTGATAAACGCTACAGCAACTAATGTAAAAAACTGCTGCCAGCGAGTTTCATGACCGGCTTTAATGCTTAGTATGATCGCCTTTATTGGATTCATTTTCTTATCTGCCATTAAAAAAGGAACAGCAAAAGCACAAGTGATACCATAAAGTACCATGATCAGGCGCACAATATGCAGAACCGGATCGACCATAAAACTTAAAAGGTAACCATCACAGATAACCTTGAGCAAAAAGAAATAGATTTCAGCCACTAAAATAAATGACAAGTAGGGAAGATATAATTTGCTTAAGGTTCGCAGGTAGTTTTTGAGAGAATAATCATCTCTCATCGCCAGGGGAATCAGGGCAAATGGTATATAGAAAAGGAGGATAAGATTTGTATGCCAGTAATCATGCCAGAAAAGAGCCACCAGAATGGAAAGCGGAATATAAACTGCCAGTGTAAGCAGTAATCCGAGAGAGAATGATTCCTGGTAATTTTTTTTATGAAATTCCCAGGACAGCTTAATGTTTTCTTTGGCAGAGAGATCTGTTTTGAGTGCAGGAGTAGCCAGTCCGCACACGTGGCAGTATATCTGATGTGGATGTAATGCAGTACCGCAGATTCCGGTTTTTTTATTCTTTCTACTGATTCCGTTACATTTCATTAAAAATATTTCCTTTAAAAGTTATAAGTGAGAGAAATTTGATTAACGAGTCCCAGATCACCATAGGACAGGAAGGCATAGTTTAAAATATACTTTTGCCAGTTCAGGGCAAAACCGCCAGAGAAACCGGCGAGAGCGTCACCGTCAGCGCCTTTTTTCCAGTCCGTAGCATCGGTTTTATACCCAAGCCGGAGTTGCAGCATCTGGTGGAAAGTATACTCGATGCCGAAGCGTCCATAGAAGTCAGAATTCAGGGGTCTATAAATATCCGCGGCAAGCAGCAGCTTTGAATTGGCTCGATAACCAAAACCAAGGTCAGCAGTTACGGGAAGATGCTCATCATAATTGCTGGAAGTAAATGAAGAAAGCTGGATTCCCACATTTCTGAGGACTAGCCCAAAGTGCAGTTTGGGATTTGTAGTAATATGATAAAGCCCGAAATCGCAGGCAAAAGCGAGCGCGGAATTGGAATCAAGTGATTCATAGATGAATTTAGCAGTTGCCCCCACATTGAGAGTAGAGGAAAAATGATGTGCATAAGCAGCGCCGAGTTCCAGGTCAGAAGCGCCGAAAGTGCCGTTTGTTCCGAGGTAGTTACCCTGTTCGTCGGATTCTGTACGGGTTTCTTCGGTGGTTAGAAATCTGGCATAGAAAGTGGTGTTTGCATTATCTGAGCGTGGATGCGAGTAAATGACGGCACCGCAATTAATATCTTCCAGATAGCTCATATAAACGGCAGAGATCTGTTTTTCTTTAAGCTGGTATAAACCGGCGGGATTATAAAAGACGGCTTCGGGATCATTGGCAACACCGGCAAAGGCATAGCCAAGTGCTGCTGCGCGCGGGCTAAAAGCGAGTTTGAAAAAGGCAAAACCAGTAGTGCCGGCATCTTCACTTAATGCCCAGGAGGAAAGGGTAAAACAAATCAGCAGAAAGGTCAGGATAAATTTCATGATGAACCTCAGTCTTTAATATTAATCTGGGTTAGCAATTTGATCATTTCCGGTTTCGTGGAAACCGAGCGCAGTTTATCGATGTTACCAGGTTGTCGGACAAAATTTGAAATAGCGGAAAGAACTTTCATATAGCGATCCTGTAAATCACGAGGGACAGCGATGAGAAAAACTATAGCCACAGGTTTATCATCGATGGAGCCGAAGGGTATGGGTTCAGCGAGCTGCCAGACGGAAATCACAAATTTAAAAGCATTTTCGTGGCAACTGTGGGGGATGGCAATATTTCTGCCAATACCAGTTGACATGATAGATTCTCTCTTCCAGATTTGATTAAAGAATTCTTCATCAGCAGCGACAACATTTTTGTCCTGCAGGTCGGAGACCATTTCCTGGAGCAGAGATTTTTTATCTACTGCCGGGTATTTGAGTCTGATGAATTCTTCAGCAAACAAGATTTCCATAGCTATGTTCAACCTCCTGCAAGTTACTGAATAGTCTATTTATTTACTTGACTGATTAAGTCAAATAATTTTTCTGCTGTAATACTTTGAGATAAGTTACATAAAGGAGAATAAGGATGAACAAAAGAACAGTATTGATAATAGCCATACTGGTATTAGCAGGACTTTTAGCGGGAGTGATTCCACCGGAAACAGTACTGGCGGATTTTAGTGGGGGCACTATCACAGTGGCTGATTTCAATAAACGTCTCGACGATATCCCACCAATGTATAAGACCCGTTACCAGACCTATGAAGGCAAAGCAAAGTTTCTGAATGACCTGGTCACGGAAGAAGTCTTTTATCAGGAAGCGCTTTCTCTGGGCTTTGATGAGGATCCGGGAATTCAGGATAAACTGGAAAATCAGATCAAATCGACGTATTATTCAGAGTTTCAGAAGGATTTACTGGCAGAGAAAATGAAATTCAGCGATGAGGAATTGCACGAATATTTTTTAAATAATCTTGATGATTATCCGGGCATAACATTTGAAGAAGCGCGAACTATGGTGGAAAAAGCTTATGAGAATGAAAAGAAACCGGAATTTCTGGAGACATATGAAAAGGGACTGCTGGAAGAATATGATATCGTCATCCAGGAAGCCCTGCTTGATTCTCTTGATTTCAATGATATGTCAACTATAGAGCCGATAGCCGGCGAAAAATATATAACCAGCAATCTGCCGGAACTGGAAAAAACCATTGGAGAATTAAAAGATTTTTATGATGGATTACCGAATCAGAATAAGCGACCATTTCTGCAGAAAGATTCACGTCTTAATTCAGTCAAAGAACTGGTTAAAATGGATATGTATTATCTGAAAGCAGTTGCTGCCGGATATGATACTAATACAGTCGTTCTGGAGACCTTGCCGGCTTTAAAACGGAATCTTATGTTAAGGGAAACTTATAACAGGCTGGTCACGGAGCAAATAGATGTAAGCGAAGAAAAAGTGAGAGAATATTATAACACCAACATTGAAAAATTCAGCACCAAAGCGAGTCGTAAAATTCAGGCTTTCGGTTTTGAAGACGAAGCGACAGCAAAACAGAATCTTAAGGCAGCAAAAAAGGCAGTAAAGAAAGAAAATGAAGAATTGCTGAATCAATTACTCGAAGCCTCTGTCTTTGAATTTGATAAAGGCGAGATCAATTATATCTATAAAAATAATCTCATTCCCAAATGTGGTCAGGATACACTCTGGTGTGAAATGGTGTGGGAAACATTACCCGGAAAAACAGATCCCGAAAAATTCAGTTCCATATTTGAAAGTGCCCAGGGATATTACGTATTTTTTCGTATTCTTGAAGACAACCTGGCAGTAGCTACTCCTTTTGAAGATGCTCAGGTCAAGATAGAGAATGAGATGCGTAAAGATCTTTCGCGCCAGTATTTCCAGGATACCGACACACAATTGCGTCAGAAATATGCCGTTAGAATATACGAAGATAATCTGGTAGAGAAACTTACGGCAGAAGAGTATTTTCAGAATGCAGAAAATTCCCAGAAAAAACGGCGTTATAAGGATGCCATCTACTATTATGATCAGATTTGCGAACTCTATCCCAACAGCCAGGATGCCTATAAAGCTTTATTTATGAAAGGATTCCTTTATTCCGAAGAAATGAATGACAAGGACATGGCGATTGAGATTTTCAGCAAAGTTATTTCAGAGTATCCGGAAGGCGAATTACATGAATCTGCTGATTTTATGATCAAAGAACTGAAAGGTGAAAGTAATATTCTGGAAAAAATGGAATAGTGCGGCATAAAAGTAATTTCACCTTATTATGTATAATATAAGAAAACTGTAATTGAGAACAGAAAGGGGGTAAAAATGTTTTATTCCGGTGAACAGCTAAAAGAAGTATTTCTGAAGGCGAAAAGAGAAAGGTTTGGAATTATAGCCTCTAACGTGGTTTTCGATAGTACTATCCGGGGAATATTATATGGTTATGAAGCTGTGAAGTCTGATGGTTTATTGCAGATGAGCAGCGGTGCCGTTAAATATGCTGCAGGAGAAAGCAAAGATATCAAAGTGGGAGCACAATTAGTCAGCAGTATGATAAAAATACTGGCGCAGCAGTTTAAAAACTCCGGGGTGGGTTTACATATAGATCATGCGACTCCCAATTATTTTGATTTTATCGTATATTGTATTGAAAACAACCTTGTTTCCAGCGTGATGATCGATGCTTCTCATGAAGAATTTACTGAAAATATCCGCGTATCACAGGAAGTAGTGAAACTGGCGCATAAACATAAAGTGCTGGTGGAAGGAGAGATCGGTTATATCAAGGGCTCAGAGGATGAGATCGTGAGCGATACGCAACTTTATACTAAACCCGAAGAAGCCCTGGAATATGTTAAAAAAACAGGAGTTGATCTTTTTGCTGCCAGCGTTGGTACGAATCATGGTGTGACCAAGGGTAGTGAAGTGCACCTGCGCATTGATCTGATCAGAGAGATTGATGATCTTCTCATTCGTAATGGTGTGGAAACAGGACTGGTGCTGCATGGTGCCAGCGGTTTAACTGCCCAGCAGCAGCAGATGGCGGTTGCCAACGGAGTTGTGAAAATCAATAAAGATACGCATTATCAGATGGTTATGGCAGAAGCAGTACAGAAATACTGGGAAAAGGAGAAAGATTCCATAATCCGTCCTGAAAATATAATTGAGCAAGATTATATTCCTGATAAAAAGCGTTTCGATCCCCGCAAGTGGACATTCCAGGCTGAAAAAGCCTGTACGGAAGCTGTTAGGGAACTTGTTACCATTACCGGCAGTGCCGGTAAATCAATTTTAATCTAAGGCTGAACCAAGGGAGGTTACAATATGCTTAATATTGCCATTAACGGATTTGGACGAATTGGGAGACTGGTTTTCCGGGGAATGATGGAAAGGCAGGGGAAATATAATATCATCGCCATTAATGATCTTACTGATGCCAAAACATTGGCGCATCTCTTAAAAAACGACTCGGTGCATGGGAAATATGCGGGTGAGATTACAGCTACAGATAATATAATAACTGTAGATGGACATAAAATCAGGATTTTTGCTGAAAAAGATCCAGTCAATCTACCCTGGGCAGATCTTGGTGTGGATTATGTTGTTGAATCATCCGGGGTGTTTACTAAAAGAGCACAAGCAGCCAGACATCTGGAAGCAGGAGCCAAGAAAGTGATTATTTCTGCACCTGCCAAAGATGAGGTAGATGCCACAATAGTAATGGGGGTCAATAATGAAGACCTGAAGCCTGAGCATGAAATTGTTTCTAATGCATCCTGCACGACAAATTGTCTGGCTCCGGTAATGAAAGTGCTCACAGATAATTTTGTAGTGGAAAGTGCCTTTATGACAACAATTCACAGCTACACTGGCGACCAGCGGCTGATAGATGCCCCACATAAGGATCTGCGTCGGGCCAGAGCTGCCGCCTTGAATATCGTTCCCACAACAACCGGAGCCGCCGTTGCAACAGGAAAAGTGATTCCCGCGTTGCAGGGAAAAATTGACGGCATGGCTGTCAGGGTTCCCACGCCGGATGTTTCTCTGGTGGATACTGTGATCTATGTGGAACGCAACACATCAATTGCTGAAATTAATGCCTTGATGAAAACAGCAGCAGAGACTTATCTGAAAAATATTCTCGAATATTCTGAAGAACCCCTTGTATCAACAGATATTATTCATAATCCCCACAGTTCCATCTTTGATGCCGGTAGTACGATGGTCAATGGAAGAATGATCAAACTCCTTTCCTGGTATGACAATGAATGGGGGTATTCGCAACGAGTGATAGACCTTCTTGACCTGATGGCTGAGGAATAGAAATCAGTGAAAAGAAGTGAGATATACTGCCGGGAAACTACAGAAATTTTCCCCGTAGAAGGCAAACGCAGGAAATTGATTGACAAAAAAAACTGAATTGCTGAGTTAATGTACAGGTATATCTCAAGATATATATATAAAAAGGAATAAAATTTCAAGGAGGATAGTAATGAAGAAATTACTCACTGTTTTATTGGTTGTTGTTATTGCATCTGTTCTGTTTGCAGATAATGCAGTAAAAGTTAAAATGGCTGATCCGAGCCCGTTCAGTCGTCAGAATGCTCTTAATCGTGATTTTATCACGATTACGGAAGAGGATTTTGAATCTGGCGCTACCGATTGGACCCATTATGATGAAACTGCACCCACAGACTGGAACGAAGCATGGCACTTGAGCACCGTTGGAGCTTATGCAGGACAATCCTGGTGGATGGGCGATGAAGACCTGGTTGGTTACACTGATCATCGTTACCTGGTTCTTGATACTCCGACTTTAACTTTGGCTGCTGCCAATCCTGAGCTTTCCTTTATGTTTGCTCTCAGTTGTGAGGATCCCGGCAGTTCACCACCTTACGATGCCTGGGATGGCGCTAATGTTCGTATCTCAACTGATGGTGGAAACACCTGGGATGTAATTGCAGGGACTCCTGCCTATAATGGTACCAGTTTCTATTCTTTCGGTTACGAATTTAATGAAGGCACCGGTATTGCTGGCTGGGGAAGCACAACAAACTGGGTAAACTGGACTCAGGCAACTTTCGATTTGTCAGCTTATGCTGGCGATGCAGTAAAAATCCGTTTTGCCTTTGCTTCTGATCCTGCTTATAATACTGGAGATGATCCGGACATGTTCGGCTTCAGAGTTGATGATATATCAGTCGACGTAACAGGTGGAACATTTTTATCTAATGGTGACGGCGCTGCTGGTGATACTCAGATGGTTCCAGGATATGGCGGTTCAGTTGTGGGTGATCTTTGGCATCTTTATGAAGATACCATGGCTCCCAGTCCTACCAATGCCATGGGCTGCTTTGACGACGGAACAGGAACTTATCTGCCGGGTATGAGTGATTTTATCATTTCCCCGGAATTTTTCCTGCCGGAAGAAGGTATTTTCTCCTGGGATGTTTATGTGGAAACTATGCTTGATGCCGGAACTTTCCCGGATTGTGATTATATCCATGTGGAAGTATGCTCACAATTACCTGGTGAAGCCTGGACTTCCTGGTATTCCATATCTAATCCTTTAGGTGATCCTAATGGTGATAACTATGTATTTACAGGATCAATTGACACCTGGTCTCTCTTTACAGAAGGCTGGGGTCTGGAATATGGAGATCTCTCCCTTCTTGCCGGACGTAATGTGAAATTCCGTTTCGGACTGCATTCCAATACTACAAGTGAAGTAGTTCCCGGTGGTTTCAGAATTGATAATTTCTATGTAATGCAGGAAGTATATCTGGGACCAGCTCCTGAAAATCTTATCGCTATTACTAATGAAGATGATCAGGTTGATTTAACCTGGGATCCGATCAGTGTTGGTGGAGAAGAAGGCTGGTTACAGTGGGATAGCGGCGTTAATGATGATGGTATCGGGATTACAGGCGGTGGATCTTTCTGGGTAGCTGCCAGCTTTGATCAGAGTGATCTTATGCCTTATATCGGCGGTTCTTTCACAGAGCTTGAAGTATATATCAGAGATCTGCCTTCAGTAGCAACAGCTTATATCTGGGAAGGAAACCTGGCTGCTAATGAACTACTTACTCAGGCCTTCACCCCCGTTGCAGATAGCTGGAATACGATCACTCTTGATACTCCCATCGAAATCGAAAGCGGTTCCGAATACTGGGTTGGCTATTACGTTACTCATGGAGATGCTCAATTTCCTGCCGGAGTTGATGCCGGTCCTGGTATTGTAGGCAAAGGCGACTGGATCGCTCAAACTGCCGGTGCCTGGAACTCCTTAGTTGGATACGGACTTGATTACAATTGGAACATTCATGCTTACGTGGAAGCTTCTGGTCGTAGATTACCTGTTTTTGCCGGCAACAATCGTGACCGCGATATAACTGGTTATAATGTCTGGCGTTCTGCCGAGAGTGGTGGAACTTATGAAAACATTGCTACCGTCGATCCCTCCAATGATCCTATGTACCTCGATGAAGAACCACTTGACGGAGCCTGGAACTACTATGTTGTTACAGCTCTTTATGACGGACTTGACGGTGCTGCCAGCAACGAAGCCATGGCTTATGTAATAGATGAAGCTGCCGTTGAAATTGCTTATGATGATGGTACTGCCGAAGAAGGTATTAATGTGGGTATCGCACAGTATATGGCTGTAAGATTCACACCTGCATATCCTTCCTCACGTCAGCTTTCCCACATCAAAGTATTTATCGAAACTATGAATACGGGACAGTTCGTCTTCAGAATTCTTGATGATGATTCTGGTGCACCAGGCGCTCAGCTTGCTCAGTTTAATATCACGCCTGATAACCTGCACGTTGGCTGGAATACGATCGAAATTCCTGAAAACCAACTAGAAAATGTAGTATTTGAAAGTGGCAGTTTCTTCGTTTCCATTTTCGAGATGGCCAGCCTTTCCGCTCTTGGGAAAGATACCGATACCTCCGGTCAAAGCTGGATCACAGTTCAAAATATGTGGGAAGAAGTTACTGACGGCAATATTATGATCCGCGTTATTGTTGGTCCAACAGTTGGTGGAGATTCTGAAGAACTTGCACCTGCCGTTGCCACGATCAGCAATTTCCCGAATCCTTTCAATCCTGAAACCACGATTGAAATGAATATCCCGGTTGCCGGACAGGCTACTCTTAAAATCTATAATACCAGAGGTCAGCTCGTGAAGAATCTCTTGGACGATGTTCGTCCAGCCGGTCTGTCATCCGTGACCTGGAATGGTACTGACAATAGTGGAACTCCCGTAACCAGCGGTATTTATTTCTACCAGTTGGAAACCGGAAATCAGACTACAACACGCAAGATGATCATGCTCAAGTAATTGAGCGTTTTCACTTGTAGATAATACTGTCAGCCCGGCTCACGTAAAAGTGATGCCGGGCTGCATTTTTTTAGGGAGGGATTTTGAAAAGAAACGGAACTCTCATCCTGCTCCTGATTATGCTGGCGGGAATAATTATGCAGCTTGCCATGCTTTTCCTGGTAATGGAACCTAATGAACTCAAATGGTATGACCCTAATGATTATCTGCGCATTGCACGTGAACTGGCTCAGGGTGATGCCTACAGTACTGCCGATAACGAGCGTAATCTTTATCGAGCACCCGGCTACCCGATGCTGCTTTCTCTGATGATCAATATCGTGGGAGAGAAGGTTGTAAGTGTACGTCTTTTTCATATCCTTCTGTTTCCCGTATTTCTCTATTTTCTTTATCGGCTGGGACGAGACTGGAAAAATGAATTTACCGGCTTGATGCTGGCATTTCTGGCTATTATTTATCCTTTTTTCATCTATGTACCATTGACTTTATATCCGGAAGCATTGCTGCTTTATCTGCTTCCCTTCATTGCCTGGCTAATGTTGAAAAATGGTAACGATCCACATTGGCTGTGGCTTTTATTTTCAGGTGCGATGATTGCCCTGGCAATTCTAATCCGGCCCACCGCCATTTTTATCCTGCCGGTTTTCGTGCTTTATGTTGTTCTCAAATCCGGCTGGAAATGGCAAAAATTCCTTTCAGCGGGGATTCTGGTCTGCCTTATCCCGGTGCTCGCTGTATCCGGCTGGATGTTAAGGAATTATAATATTCATGGAAAAGCCATGTTTTCTTCTGCCGGCGGTTACAACCTGCTTATGAGTTATAATGATAATGCCTCGATTGCCGTAAAACTCGATTACCCTTTACCTGTACGTATTCAAGAGCGACTGGCTGCGGCTGACTCTAAAGAAGAATATGAAAATATTGCACGAGATGAAGCTCTCGCTTTTATCAAAAAAAATCCTGCCAAAGCACTAAAACTCTCCTTTTTCAAACTGCTTGATCTCTGGAACCCATTTCCGCGAACTACTACCAGTAGTGGTTTTGCCAGGCCACAATTTAAAATAATATCAGCAATTCCCTATATTATTTTTCTTATTTTAGGATTTTTCGGATTTCTCAAAAACAGACGCGATGGCTTTGTTATTGCACTTCTTTTCCTCACACTCCTTAATTGCCTTCTTAACGGTATCATAGCTGTTTCCGTCCGCTACCGGCTGATTACGGATTTTGCTTTCCTGCTGCTCGCTGCCGATGTGATAACCGGCATCTGGGCCAAAAAAACCAGGAATAATCATAAACGTGATGTGTGAGTAGAAAGCCAGGATACTTGAAAAAGCATTTATCAATTTTATTTCTGCCCGTTTTTCTGTTTCTAACCCTCTCCGCGTTTTCGGAAGAAACTACATCTGCGTTGTCACTGGAACGTACTGACACTTTCTATGATTCCCTGAAAGCGGTTTCTGAGCGCAACTGGCTTCTGAAACCCCTCTATGTATCCTTATTCAGTGCTGATTCCCTGGATGCGGTCATCCAGGTGGAAGATTCCACTTATGAAAGCTGGCGGGGCAAGGTCATTCAGACTATCAATATTTTTAATCAGGATGTATTTTCGGTTGAAAATAACGAATGGCAGATACCTGCCTATAATCTTGTTGCCGGAATTGGGAACGGTGTTCATCGCAATACCAGGGAATGGGTCGTTCGAAATAATTTATTCTTCCACGAAGGTGATTATTTTGTCCCGGAAACTCTGCGCTTCAATCTTATATATCTGCGTAAACTGGATTACCTTTCAGAAGCTATCATCGTGGTAGTTGATTCGCCGGACGCTGTAGATGCCGTGGATATCTACGTAGTAATCCGCGATAAGTTTGCCATTAATCCGGGTGGGCACTTTAAATCACTTTCCCGGTTTAATCTGACGATTGATGACCAGAATTTCCTCGGTTGGGGAAGGCAACTGCGCAATACCTGGCATATTGATCCGGAAAATCAAGGCTCGGTGGGCTGGGAAAGTTTATACAAAATTCCCAATATTTACGGAACTTTCATCGGTGCGGAATTTAACTGGGCAGATCTGCCTGGTTATACCTGGAAAAGTGCCACGTTGAACCGTCCTTTTCTCTATCCGATCAAAATAGTTGCCGGAGGAGCCGAAATCGGCGAAACCTGGGTACGCCCTCCGAGGGATTCTATTGCAGTGGACAAAATAGAACTGGGGGGATGGTCCGGCTATTGTTTTCATGGAAAATCTCTTCCAGCTATCCAGTATTCTTATGTAGCCCTGGCGCTTGATAAAACCTGGTTTCGAAAACGTCCCGAAGTTAGTCCTGATAGTGGAAAACTCTGGCATGAAAACATTCTGACTGTGGGATCTCTGGCCATAACTCAATCTGATTATCGCTCTCTTCCCTACGTTTATTCTCTCCTGAAAAATAAGGATATTCCGGTAGGTTATATTTATGAAATACACTTCGGTAAAGAATTCAGTGAATTTCGCAATCGCAGTTTTCTTGGTATACACGGTGCCTGGGGAAATGTTCTTGCTAATGGTGGATATTTATATCTGAAAGGCGGAATCGAGTCGTATATTTACCACGATGCCACTGAACAGGGTGTTTTCCTACTGGAACCACTCTATATCACTCCCCTGAGAACAATCGGAAAAGTCATCACGCGCACTTTTTACCGCGGACGCATTATCCTTGGTTTTGAACGCTTCCCAGGGGAAACGTTACTGTTATCAACCGATCCTTATTTTCGGGGAAATTTGGATATGACAGGCAGGCAACTGGTTGCTTTGGGTATGGAAAAAGATTACCTGGCTCCCTGGCTTGTACTTGGTTTCAATGTCACTATCTTTGGTTTTATTGATGGCGCGCTGATTACTAATGCTCTCTTTTCTCCTCCTGATGAGCATCTGCTTTTTACGGAAGGTCTCGGTTTTCGTCTGCACAATGTCCGTCTGATCTGGAAATCAGTCGAATTCCACATCGCCTGGAATCAGAGGATGGGACATTTCGGGACTCCCTCCTTTGCTCTAACCGTCAAAGCACCACTAATTCTGGAAGATTTCGAAGGCAGAAAACCCTCACCCTACTTTTTCCGCTGATATTCTCCCCAAACTGTCCTTTTTCACCCCTCTAACTCCCTGCTTCATTTTCGCAGACAGCCCTATATTCCCAAAGTAAATAATTAAACTCTTTTATTTGTCTATTTACAACTAACCACAATCTACATTATTTCGTTAGATGGTGGTTAGTTGTTGCCTGGATTTGCAATAAACCGAGAAAAGAAAAAGGTGCGGCAGGATTTTTCTTGACTATATTATTATAGTAGGGCTTTTTCATTATGAAAAGATAAGAAGAAAAATACAGGAGTTGATTATGAAAAAAATTATTATGTTTCTGGCTCTGGCAGCCGTTTTTTCGCTATTGATAGCTGTGCCTGTCACAGAGAATAGTTCGCGAGCAATAGCTGAATTTCATCTTCAGATACAGGACAAGCCGGATTACACAATCGGCGAAGTCTTTAATTTAACAAATACCGAAGGTAACCTGGTTGCCTATGTATACCATCTTAATCCCGTAGGTTATATAATTGTTGGCGTAGATACAGATCTGCCGCCGGTAGTGGGGTATTCCTTCCGGGACGAATTTTTAACTGAAGAGGGCAGCAATCTTGGATACCAGTTTGTGCGCAGCGATTTAAGCAAACGTCTGGCAGCGAGAGAGTTAACGTCACCGGAGATTTTAAGTGGTAATAACGAAAACTGGGAGCACTACCTAAATAATGATCTGGCAAGTTTTCAGATGCGTGACCGGGTTATATATCCACCCTCAGGTTACAGCGATACGGAAGGCTGGGTAGATCTTCTTTGGGATCAGGGCTATCCCTGGAACGGGTACTGTCCTTATGATGATGTAAATGGTGGACGTTGCGTCACGGGTTGTGTGGCCACGGCGCTTTCCATGATCCTGGCCTATCATGAATATATTGGAGATGCCAGTTTTACAGATGCAGATGATTATGCGAGCAGTTATGAAGGTTTGTATGTGCTGATTGATAATCAGTGGGAGATAAAAGATTTTCCGGATTTTCCGACCTTAAACGGTTATCTTGCCGAGACGCAGGAATTTTTTTCAGGTGTTGATCCGATTTCAGATCATATAAAAGCAACACTCAATTTTGCTGCCGGAGTATCGGTACACATGAAATATTCTAATGTAGCCTCAGGTGCACAGGTATATTATCCGGGGCATAACGATGTGAGAGATGCTTTATTAGATAAGTTCGGTTATGACACAGCTCAGGGGATTTATGGCTCCAGTCCGCAGTTGTATCCACAATTTGAAGATGATATGCAGAATGGCCGTCCGATAATGATAGCCATTTTAGGAGGATCAGAGGGGCATGCTATCCTTGTAGACGGCTGGAATTCGGGTGATAACACCTATCATTTAAATTTTGGCTGGGCTGGCTATGATAATGGCTGGTATAGTCTTCCTTATGGAATGCCGGCAGGCTATAATGAGATCTCGAGCGCGATCACCAATGTGGAAGCCGGAGGTACGCTTTTTGATCTTTTTGCACTGGTGGGCACGAATGACGGAACAGTTCCGGCTAATGCCGACATTGAATTCAGGGGAACACGTCTTTATGAAGGTAATCTTGATACTGGTGGTTCCTTTTCTTTCGATTATATGCATGAAGGAACATACCAGGTAACCGTAACTTATGAAAATCCAGGTGGAGGCTATTATTACAAAAGCGAGACATTTGACCTGAATGATAACAACGACTTCCTGATGGTAACCCTGGATGCTTATACTGAGCTGACTGGCAGCGTAAGCGGAGTAGGCAATCCCGCAAATACTTTAATCACATTTTATAATGATGAAGGAGAGATCATGTCCAGTGGAGTAACGGACACTAACGGTGATTATTCCATAATGGGTCTCTTTCCTGATACTTATATAGCAACAGCCTCCTGGGGAGATAATTATTTTGCTGTTCAGGAAGTGGATGTAACCGCTACTCAGCAGAATTTTGACTTTGTTTTGACGGAATATCCCTATCATTATGCCTTAAGCTATAATGGTACAACGGGTGATATATTTCATCTTGTACCCAACACGATAAGTTGTGCCATCAAATTGACCAGTGATGAACTGGCAGGTCTGGAAGGGACAGCTATCAACAGAATCGTATTCAAGTCACCTATAAATATGGGACAGGGTCAGCTTTGGGGGCAGGTTTGGATTGGTAATAATCTGGTTTCAGAGAAAGCCATTGATAACTTCTACTATGGTGGATTTGTTGATGTTACCCTTGATAATTTCGTACCGGTATATCCGACCGCAGATTATTTTGTAGGCTTCAAGGTTCAGAGCATTAATGGAGATGTTGCCTGGTTTGACACAACTCCACGGGAGGAAGGTAAAGGTGCCTGGTTCCGCATTAACAGCTGGACTCAGGTAAATCCTAATAATGATCATAACTTCGTGATTGCTGCTCATGGCATGTCAGAAACGGTGGATGGAGACGAAACTAATGTAATCCCTGCGGTAACGGCACTGGGTAAGAACTATCCGAATCCCTTTAATCCGGAAACAAATATAGAATTCAGCCTGGCAGAAGCCGGAGAGGTTAATGTGGATATATATAACATCAAGGGACAGAAGATCAAAACTCTGGCTAGCGGGAATTATGAAAAAGGGGCTCACATTTTGCACTGGAATGGTCAAGATGACGCGGGAGCACCTTCAGCCAGTGGCGTATATTTCTATAAGATGAAAAGCGGACGTTATACTTCAACAAAAAAAATGATCCTGATGAAATAACGGGAACTTATAAATAAAGGCGGGAAAAAATCCCGCCTTTTTTTATGAGAAGAATAAATCTTTTAGCCACGGATAACACGGATTAACACGGATAAAAACTATGAATAATTATAAAAGAAAAACAGTATACTTCTTATCCGTGTAAATCAGTGAAATCTGTGGCTTAGGTACTTATATTGTGTTGAAATTATTTTTCTTCTCCGATACGCATCTGGGATTTGACCTACCCTTGAAGCCACGCCTGGAAATCAGGCGCAGAGGGGAAGATTTTTTTCGTAATACCGAGATAGTATTCGATACTGCCATCAAAGAAAATGCTGACCTTATATTACATGGAGGGGATCTTTTTTTTCGCAGTAAAATTCCGGCACCGATAATTGACCGGGTATATGATTTGCTTTTCCGTTATGCTGAATTTGGTGTTCCCATAATCATCGTGCCAGGCAATCATGAGCGTTCCGTGTTACCGCAATCCATCCTTTTGCATCATCCCAATCTGCATATCTTTTCAGAGTCCGAAACGAAAGTATTTAAGATCAGAGATGAGACCGTAACCGTCAGTGGTTTTCCCAATATCCGTCATGAGCCTCGTCAGCTTTTTCCAGCAGTGCAGAAGACATTTTCACCCCGGCAAGACGGACTGAATCTGTTGCTGATGCACCAGGCGATAGACGGCTGCAGGGTGGCAGGATACACATTTCGCAATTCACCGGATGTGATTAATATTAATGAACTGGATCCTGTTTTTGATCTGGTTCTAAGTGGTCATATCCATCGCCGGCAGATATTGCAGAATGGCAAGCAGCCTATCATATATCCAGGTTCCGTGGAAAGAACGTCCTTTCAGGAAATGAGTGAACCGAAAGGGTATTACGTTGTTAATGCCGGAAGGGGAAAAATAGTGAATATTGATTTCCGGGAACTGCCATCCCGCCCTATGTGCGATCTAAATATTGAAAGCTGGATCGGTGAAGCTGACTGGGAGGATAAACTGGTGGTTGAGCTGATGAAATTTCCGCAGGATGCCCTGGTGAGGTTACGGAGCCAAAGGGAGCTGATCCCGGAAGAGAGGAGCAGATTAAAAGCGGAATCTTTACGGCGGATTTTCCCGAGTTCAATGAATTACAGTATCTCCAGTGGGATTTTCAGGAATTCCACGGATCAAAATTCTTAATTATAAACACCGCAACCTATTTAAGCAGAAGGAGCTTTCTGGTTTCGCAGTATTCATTTGTTTTTAAACGCAGCAGATAGATACCACTACTCCGATTCTCCGCATCCCAGATGACACTGTGGACACCGGCATTTTTCTTTGTATTGATGACAGTAGAAACTTTTTCTCCTTTCAAATTATATATTTCCAGCAGTACATAGCTATTTTCATTTAGTTCAAAGTTTATGTTTGTTACGGGATTAAAGGGGTTGGGGTATATTAAGATGAAATCTTTTACTGCTTCGATTTCATCAAAATTAATTGGCACGGGCTCGTATTCGCAGGCACCCATATCGGGAGCAATCCCAAAATAATCGTTCTCATCCAGATCAATTATTGTTTCTTCCTCGTATTCAAAAAAATCAATTCCGGCATCAATACAGGGAGAATCGCTCAGAAGGCGATAATCTCCATTAGGAAAATCCACATATAACGGATCTTCATCAATATTGCCTTCCAACCAGTTTACAGTGCCATTATTGCTGGTTTCAATACCCTCAATTCCTCCTTGTATATCTGAATAAGCTATTGTAATAGTATTAGGAGAATCAAAATCACAAAAATAAATCTCTTGAGATTCGTTGTCCCAAAGAAGGGAGTTCACTAGTATCGGGTTAGTACCATTCATACAGAAAATTCCGCCACAAAAATCAGCGTAATTATCAGTTAAAGTCACATTAGCTAAAACCGGAAATGAGCCTGTACAATAAATTCCACCACCGGAAGCAGCTAACCCATCTTTCGACTGAAAATGTCCAAAATAGCCTTTTTGCTCTCATAAGTCATTATAAAATAGTAATATTTTTTCTGAAAATCATAAAAAAGTGACTAAATATGTGTGGATAACTTTTCCCTTGACATATATTT
>JAIPGO010000049.1 GCA_021736135.1 Candidatus Cloacimonadota bacterium | reverse complement strand
TTACAGCTTACCTGCCGCTTGGGAGAGCTTCGACCTGTGCCTTACGGCTGCAGCCGTCTCCTTCGCTTCCGGCTGAATAGGAAATTAGCCGGATTGGACTTTCACCAACTAACCTATTAACGCTTCTTGGCGCACCACGAGTCGCTAATCACGAGTCACGCTGAACAAAGTGAAGCTGACATCAGGTAAGAATAAGCATACTTGACCAATACTATAATTTTCTTCTTGACAAGAATTCTTTACATTATAGATTTGGTTCAGAGTAAAAAAGGATTTAACAGAATAATCCTTTTTACAGGAGATGGCTTTTTTGGGGGAATAGTGAAATTGGTAAGTGGACAAGTAAAGTTTCATCAAAGGATGAAAAAGAGCATCAATATCGACGTAATTCTTTCCGGTATAGATGCTTACTGCCCAGGGACAGGCAAAGAAATACAGATCGAGCCGGTCTTAATTGAATGATAATACAGGCTTTCAGGAATTCAACTAGATGCTGAGATTTTAGCGAGATGACTACTTATCGATTTTGAGGCAGTATAATTGAATTGAGCAAAAAATAATGACAAGATGAATCTGGATATTGAGGAGAACTATTATGAGTAGAATGATAGTACTTTTTTTAGTTATTATTGGTTTAATTCATTCTTTATGGGCAGATGTGAGTAATCCTTTACTGGCAGCAGCAGCTGGAGATGAGCATTTTATCTATAATCCTGATAGAGGGATTGTTAGAGATGGTGATGAAATATATTTTACATTTTACCGCATGAACATATTTGCTTATGCAGTTACTTATACTCTTCTATGTTATAGATCAGACGATAATGGCAGTTATTTTGAGGAGAGATTTATTGGCGTCTGGGCATTATCTTTGAATAATGCAGAGGCAATCCTGGAAAGAAAATATGCACCGACAATATTTCGGGCAGAAGATGGCAGACTGGAAATATTTTTCACCAATCCCGAAAATGCTAAATCCCAGGTGGCTATTAGCGATAATAATGCCGTGACATTTACTATTCATGATATTGAAGGATTAAAACCACGCTGCCAGTATCAGTTGATGAATGAAACCGGGGAGATGAAATTTGCTGCCCTGGAGGAAGATTCAATATTCCCGCTCGGTAAGTTTTCCTATTTCACAGAGTTTGAAAAATCCGAAAATGACGAATATTCTGATATTGACAGAAATTTATTCTGGGGTTCTCAGGAATACTGGGGAGACGTGCACAGCAATGATGACATTTGGATACAGCAGGGAACGGGAGGCTGGCCAACATTCCATGGATTTGTGACAACAAACGGAAGAATTATGGATTGGGCAACCTGTCAACCGGCAGAAAATACTGCTCCCATGGAACAGATATTTTTAGGCGGTTATCAGGAATTTTCCGGAAAACTGAAATTGCCATTGCAAGCTGATGAAGTGCGTAATAACGGGATAATATTAACCGGAAGCGGCAATCATGACGTGGTCCGGGTGCAAATTGACGGACCAATTGCCCATATTCGCTATGCGGACTGGATGACAGAGAATGAGACGTTTACGGTTTATAACAGTTTTCCGGATGCGGAACATCCTTCCTTTTCGATTGGGGATTCCATCTGGACAAATGAGATTGCAGTTAAAGAACTGGTCTGGCAGGATTGGACTTACGATATCCAGGTGATAAACACTTCCGTATTTGTGGAATGTCAGCTCTGGATTGAAGGTGAAGTGGGCAGCAACATGACCTGGGCATGTGCAGATACAGTATATATAACAGGTGATATTTATTATAATGACATTGAACTGGGCAATCCGGCAGAAGAGAGTACGCATCTATTTGGTTTGATCTCGGAAGAAAGGATTATTATCAAGTATAAGTTCAAGGATCAGAATGGGGAAATTCATGCTGAAAACTGTAACGGCATATATCTTTATGGTTGTTATGCTGCGATAGGAGATGGGGATATGGATTTATATGGACCAATGAACACGCATTATGAAGGAATATTTTCTTTTGAATATCAACATCCGCATGGTTCCACACCGGGGTTCACTTATGTTTTGCCCGGAGGAGAAGAATGGCAGATAATGTATCCTGATCTTCACAAATATATTTATCCTCCGTCACCCTACTGGAGTGGAGATCCGGGATTTCTGCTGCATGGAAATGAACCAATAATCAATAATAACGGATATACAACCTGTGGCTATCCTTATGAAGATCCGGCATATAATGACCCCTTAGTACCACCTTATGGAACTGACTGGCCCTGGTATAATCCCGTGTATCCTGAAATTTCAAATCCGGATATGGGGGAACGTGGGATTTTACATCTATTTGGTGCTATCCACCAACGTAGAAGTGGATTTACGCACCGTTCAGGAACCGATCCGCTTAATCATATTAATAATAATAACTGGGATATTGAGCACTGGCATTATGCAGGAACGCATGGAACATCAGGCTATGAGCGTGATTTTCATTATGATACACGCCTGCAATCGTCTGCCCCACCTGATTATCCGCAGGTGGGAATTTATAATATGGGACAAAATTATATTGCCGGCAGCAGCAAACTCAGTCTTTATCAATTTGATGATGAGATGCAAAGTGCTTCAGAAGAAGCAAGTTATGCGATTGATGGCGATGAATTACGGTTGATCGACAGCAGTTATAAAGACGGGAAATATGCCTTTTTGATAATCAGAACAAACTACTGGAATGAGAGACAGGGATTGATCCTGGTTTATGAGAACGAAACCTGGGAAATTCTGGAAATCGACACCAATCCTGAATATCCGGAAAGTATTGATATTATGGGAGAATATTATGTGATCAAAGATACTGGAGAAATTTATATTTACAATGAGCTGGGAGCACACGAGCCGCTTTGGGAAATTGGTGATTTTTCAGTTTTCAATGATTTTACCTGTACCGACGGCAATATTCTTCATTATGTTAATGAGACGGAAAATGGCTACGTTTACACAATGCTGGAAACTGTCAGTCAGAATTATTACCCTTATCTGGGAGAATATGAATTTATTTTTGCTGACTTGAATACGCTAAATAATCCGAATCTTGAAATACTGCAAAACCTTAATGGAGAAATAGTTATGCAGATACTTGATAATGACACACAGGAAGCATTTACATATCAGAATATTTACCTGGCAGCTGGCGATATATCCGAATTCATAACCGAAGCAGAAGAGGAAGAGCTTACAGCCAAATCGGGACTGAGTATTTATCCAAATCCCTTTAATCCGGTAACGAATATCAGTTTTAATTTAGCAAAACCGGGTTTTGTGGAGATTGCCATATATAATTTTAAGGGGCAAAAGGTGGAAATGCTGGCTGCAAAGCCATTTGAACAGGGAAATCAGCAAGCTATCTGGGATGCTTCACTCAATAGCAGCGGATTATATTTTTTAGAATTCCTGCTTGATGGTCAGATACAAACCAGGCAGAAAATAACATTATTAAAATAATCTCGGATACGAGGAGGTATCAATGAAAAGTATACTTGTTTTTTTTATAATTATCACTGGAGTGATAATACTTAGCGCTGACTTGAATGATCCAGTACTGGCGATCACTACAGCAGACGACTATTTGATCTATGATCAGGAAAAGGGAATAATTTATGATGGAATGGAGATTTACCTGACCTGTTTCCGGGCAACATACGCCAATAGTATTTTCTATTATGAACTTGTATGCGTATATTCTCAGAATAATGGTGCAGATTTTATGGAAACTCACATTGCGGATTTTGCAGTAGACTCCGAAGATGCGACCGTTTTTGTGGAGCATAAGTATGCACCAATGATCACCCAAAATGCTGGTGGTGACCTACTGATTTTTTATACTGATCCTGAAGATACGCTTCCGAAGGTGGTTATCAGCATTGATAATGGGTATTCTTTTTCAGCCGAACCTTTTATGGACTGGCTTTCGCCCCGCTGCCAGTATCAGGTGCTTATGAATGGCTTAGAAATAGAAATGGCTGCCATAGAAGAAGAAACGCAATTTCCATTGAGCAGTTTTCAGAGTTTTCACGATACACCTTTTAGCGAAAACGATGAATATACACTGACTGATCGCTATCACTATTGGGGCCATGATGTTTTCTGGGGAAAAGTGCATTGCAATGGTGATTTATGGATTCAACAGGCAGGTGGCGGACCTAACAGTGGCTGGCCTACATTTCATGGAATGGTTACTACTAGCGGCAGAATTATGGATTATACAACAGGACAACCTGCAGAACAGACAGCACCGATGCAGGATATTTTTCAGGGTGGCTGGAGGCAAAATACGGTGCAACTGGAATTACCCGCCCTGGCAAATGATGTACGTGAAAACGGCTTTATATTGGATGAGAGCAGCAATCATGATATCGTCTGGGTACAGCTTCAGGGTAATAGTGCTCTTTTAAGATATGCAGACCTGGTAACACATGTTGATACTTTTGTGGTTTATAACAGTTTTCCTGATGCAGTTCATGAGGCATTTCCCATAGGTGATTCCATCTGGACAAATGAGGTTGAAATAAAAGAACTTGAATGGGCAGAAGAAACTTTTATGGTGAATATGGACAATTCATCTGTTTTTGTGTATTGTGAACTGTGGATCGAAGGTGCCGTGGGAACGAACATGACCTGGGCATCAGCAGATACCGTATATATCACTGGGGATATATATTATGATGATATTGATCTTGGCGACCCGGCAGAAGAAAGTGCCTTTCTTTTTGGTTTGATATCAGAAGAAAAGCTGCTGATCAAGTATAAGTTCAGGGATAATGAAGGCGAAGTGCATGCTGATAATTGTGATGGAATATATCTTTATGGCAGTTATACAGCAATTGGAGATGGCGATTATGAAATATATGGTGATATGAATACCCATTATGAAGGAATTTTCAGCTTTGAATATGCTCATCCGCATGGTTCCACCCCGGCATTTACCTATACATATCCAGGAGGTGAAGAATGGCAGGTAAACTATCCTGATTTTCACAAATTCATATATCCGCCTTCGGCCTACTGGAGTGGAGATCCGGGATTTCTGCTGCACGGCAATGATCCTGTAAATTACAGCGGTTTTTATACCTGCGGTTATCCTTATGAAGATACGGCATATGGCGATCCCCTCGTACCGCCTTATGGAACTGACTGGCCCGGATATAATCCCGTATATCCGGAAGCGGCAAATACTGATATGGGAAAACGAGGCATAATTAGAACTTATGGTGGAATTCAACAGCGCAGGTGGGGATTTATACATCGTTCAGGAACTGATCCTTTGAATCATGATAATAATGAATGGGACATTGAACACTGGAATTATGGTGGAACTCATGGCAGTACGGGGTATATCAAAAATTTTAATTTTGATGAGAGACTGCAGGATTCTGCTCCGCCAGATTATCCCGTATTGCAGGTGCAAACCATGGGTAATAATGCATTTGCTGACGGCAGTACATTGAATATTTATGAATTTATCTTATACTCGCAAACCTGGGAATTGGAGGCAAGTTTTGAATTGCCCAATAACAGGTTTCAGCTAGTGGATATTTGCCATAATGATGCTGAATATGCTTTCCTGCTGGTAGAAGATCCTGCCTGGGAAGCCCGAAATTATCTGGTAAGATATTCCGGAGCAGAATGGAGTATGACAGAAATAGAGACCTCAGATAATAACCTGACAGGCATCGATTTTTTAGAAGAATTTTACGTGATAAATGCCGGATATGAACTTAATGTAATTAATAGTGATGGCGTACTTCAAACTGGCTGGCTGATAGACAGCTATCCCGGAATCAAAGATTATACCGGGCAGCAGCGAAACCTGCTTCATTACATCGAGGGACAGGAAAATATCTGTGAATATGGAATAGTGGAATTACTTTCACCGGGCAATAATACGGTTATCGGCAATTATGAATTCAACTTTGCAGCTCTGAGTGAATTGGTTAATCCTGATCTGAATATTTTATTAGATGAGGAAGGACAAATGGTGATGCAGATATTGGATAATGAAACTCAGGAATCTTTCAGATATACGGAGATCTACCTGGCGACAGGTAATATTGCTGAATTGCCTTTGGAAGAAGATATAATCAGCACTAATACAGAACTTCATGTTTACCCTAATCCCTTTAATCCGGTGATTAATATCAGTTTCCAGTTAGCTGAACCAGGATTAGCGGAAATTGAGATCTATAATCTGAAGGGACAACTGGTGGAAACTTTGCTGGAAAATCAACTTGCAGCCGGAGAGCATCAAACATTCTGGAATGCTTCTTATTACAGCAGCGGAATTTATTTCCTGGAATTCCGGTTCGGGGGAAATATCATAAAACTAGAGAAGATAATCCTTTTAAAATAGTAATTTATTCTTTCAGGTTATCATTTAATTGGAGGAAAGGGTGAAGAGAATAGTATTGATAATTGTTATTATTGCAAGTGTATTTACCATATATTCGCAACTCAATGATCCCGTTCTGGCTGTCACATCCACCGCCGAGCAATTGATATATGATCAGGAAAAAGGGATTATCCGTGATGGAGATGAGATATATCTCACGCTTTTCCGTTCTATCACCGTAAATGAAATTCTCACTTATACTTTAGTTTGCGTACACTCTTCAAATAACGGCAGTGATTTTTCAGAAACTATGATCGAAGAATTTGAGATTCCGGTAAATGACGGCAGTCTGCTGTTGGAAAGGAAATATGCACCGGTTATCACTAGAGCGGATAACGACAATATTCTTATTTTTTTTACAAATCCTGAAACTACTCATCCTCAGACAGCAGTAAGCTCAGATAATGGTGAGACATTCGTTATGAGTGATATTACCGGACTGGCAGGACGCAGTCAATATCAGATTGTTAAATATGCAGAAAACATTGAGCTAGTAGCAATAGAAGAGAATGTCTCCTTTCCCACGAGCGACTTTGAATTTCTTACTATGTATGAATATTCGGAAAATGATGAATATACGTGTACTGATAAGCCAAAATTCTGGGGACCGGATATTATCTGGGGACCAGTTCACAGCAATACTGATATCTGGCTCCAGCAGGCTGGTGGTGGAACAAACAATAACTGGCCTACATTCCATGGAGTGGTTACAACTTCGGGTAGAATAATGAATTCCGCCACGGGACAACCAGCGGAATTGACAGCACCAATGGATGATATATTTTTAGGGGGTTACTTCGAGAATGTAAGTCAACTTACCTTGCCTTCTATAGCAGAAAATGTCCGTGAAAACGGTGTTATCCTGGAAGAAAGTTCTGAACATGACATCCTTTTTGCACAAATTGAAGGAAATATAGCCCATTTGCGATATGCAGACTGGGCCTATGAAACTGAAGAATTTACTGTTTATAACAGTTTTCCCGATGCAGCGCATCCCAATACGCCTATTGGGGACTCAATCTGGACAAATGAGATAAACGTCAAGGAACTGGTCTGGTCGGAAGAAACTGAAGATATGGAAGTTATTGATACTTCTATTTTTGTAAACTGTCAGCTCTGGATTGAAGGTTCAATCGGCAGTAATATGACCTGGGCTTCAGCAGACACAGTATTTATCACCAGTGATATTCATTACGATGATATTGCAATGGGTGATCCGGCGGAAAACAGCGTATATATATTTGGACTGATTTCGGAGGAGCGGATTTCTATAAAATATAAATACCGGGATCATCTGGGTGAAATTCACGATGACAATTGTGATGATATATATATGTATGGTTGTTATGCAGCCATAGGAGACGGTGATTTTGACCTATATGGAAACATGAACTCACATTATGAAGGCGTTATAACCCTTGAATATAAGCATCCTCATGGTTCCACTCCATCTTTTACGCATATCATGCCAGGTGGAGAGGAATGGCTGGTTATGTATCCTGATTTTCAGAAGTACATTTTTCCTCCCACTCCGATGTGGACAGGTGATCCCGGATTTCTGCTGCACTGCGGCAATCCCGTTACGGGAAATAATGGTTTTGACACTTGCGGCTATCCTTATGAAAATTCTGGTTATTCAAATCCTGCCGTGACACCTTATGGAACAGATTATCCCTGGTATAATCCAATCTGGCCTGAAGGTTCCAATGCCCGAATGGGAGAAAGAGGAACTATTTATGTCTATGGCGGTTTACATCAAAGACGTCGAGGCTGGGTACATCTTTCCGGTAGTGATCCATTAAGTCATAATGATAATGAGTGGGACATTGAACACTGGAATTACGGAGGAACTCATGGACCTGCAGGTTATGCAAAAGATTATCATTATGACGACAGGCTTCTGGAAACGTCTCCAATAGATTATCTAAAAGTTTCTCTTGAAAATATGAGTTATAATACTTTCGTGAACAGTAGCGAGATATCATTATATGACTATTTTAGTGAGACTGGAGAAGTTACTGTTATTGCCACTTATACTCTTCCCAGTAATAATTTCCAACTGGTGGATACCTGTGTTGATGATGAGCAATACACTTTCATGCTGGTTGAAAATCCTGCCGGCCAACCTCAAAATTACCTTCTGAAATATAATGATAATGAATGGGAATTGATAGAATTTGATGATAACTTGATTAATCTAGTAAGCATAGATCCGATGAATGAATTTTATGTGCTCAAAGCAGGAAATGAACTTCACCTTGTTAATGGAGAAGGAATTATCCAGCCAGGCTGGATTTTCACCAGTTATTCTATCTTAAGTGATTTCACGAATACTCAAGGAAACAATCTTCATTACATCTCAGAGCAGAACTTTATCTATTATTACCGGGTTTCAGAAATCATGTCACAGGGTATGTGCAATCTACTTGGAGAATTTGAGTTTTCACTTGATGAGCTCGCTGAGCTGCTAAATCCAAATTTCTCACTTCTTTATAATTCTGATGGCAAAATCGTTATGCAGATTATGGATAGAGATACACAGGCAACATTCACTTATAAAAATATCTATCTGGCAACAGGTGATATATCCGGCTTCTTCACCTCCACTCCAGAGGATGAAATAACCATTATCACACAATTGAATATTTACCCCAATCCTTTTAATCCGCTGGCAAATATCAGTTTTGGTTTAGCAGAACCCGGATTTGTGGAAATTGATATCTATAATCTGAAAGGACAAAAAGTGAAGTCACTAGCTCAAGAATATTATGACAGGGGAAATTTTCAGATAGTCTGGGATGCTTCACTGAACAGCAGCGGAGTGTATTTCATAGAAATGACTATTGATCATGAACTTACTTACTGGGGCAAATTAACTTTATTAAAGTAAATAACAATTATTTAACTTAATATTGTTATATTTTTCTGTTTATGTATAGAGATATAATTTTATCTTGTGATTGGAATATATTATGCTTACCATCAAGTAATTATACTTTATAGGAGGACTGATGAAAAGACTGGCTTTTTTTGTTATCATTTTCGCTTGTGTTTTTGTATTATGTGCTGAACTTAATAATCCTGTATTAGCCATTCAGACTGCTGACGATCAATTGATCTATGATCAGGAAAAGGGAATTCTCTATGATGGGGATGAGATATATCTCACACTTTTCCGATCTATCACTGTAAACGAAATTCTTACTTATACTTTAGTTTGTGTACATTCTTCCAATAATGGGAATAATTACTCAGAGACAGTCATCGAAGAATTTGAAATGATAGAATCTGATGCTGGGCTACTATTAGAAAGGAAATATGCCCCTGTTATCACGAACGCAGAAACCGGCAATATACTAATCTTTTTTACGAATCCTGTAACTACCCATCCACAAACAGCAGTTAGTTCAGACAATGGAAATACATTTATTATGGGCGATATTGCAGATTTGGTAAATCGTAGTCAATTTCAGATACTGAAAAATGAAGAAGACATTACATTTGCAGCCATCGAAAATGATTTTGAGATGCCCCTCAGCTTATTTCAATACTTTACTAAGAATGAATTTTCCGAAAATGATGAATATGCTCTGATGGACAGAGTGAAATTCTGGGGACCAGATGTATATTGGGGACGTGTTCACAGTAATGATAATATCTGGATAGCTCAGTTGGGAGGTGGAACCAATAATAACTGGCCTACATTTCATGGTTTAGTAACCACCCATGGTCTGATAATGGATCATGCAACAGGACAACCGGCAGATGTGACTGCACCAATGGATCAGGTTTTTCAAGGGGGTTATCAGGAAAATGCCAGTGAACTCACCCTGCCTTCAATAGCTGAAAATGTACGCGAAAACGGTATTATCCTCGAGGAAAGTTTAGAGCATGACATTCTTTTCGTGCAAATTGAAGGTAATACAGCTCATTTGCGTTATGCAGACTGGACATTTGAGCCTGCAAGTTTCACAGTATATAACAGTTTTCCTGATGCTGCGCATCCGAATACTCCCGTTGGTGATTCTATCTGGACCAATGAGATAAACGTCAAGGAACTAGTCTGGTCTGATGATACAGAAGATATTGAAGTCATTGATACGTCAGTTTTTGTAAATTGTCAGCTCTGGATAAAAGGTGTCGTGGGCAGCAACATGACCTGGGCTTCTGCAGATACGGTATATATCACTGGTGATATTTATTATGATGATATTGAATTAGGAGATCCGGCAGAAAACAGTGAATATATATTTGGTTTGTTATCGGAAGAGCGGATTTATATCAAGTATAAATACCGTGATCATCTGGGTGAAATACACAGCAATAACTGTCATGACATATATCTGTATGGCTGTTATGCAGCCATTGGTGATGGAGATATTGATCTTTATGGCAATATGAATACTCATTATGAAGGCATAATTACTTTTGAATACCAGCATCCGCATGGTTCCACACCCGGTTTTACTTATATTTTACCCGGAGGTGAAGAATGGCAGATTTTGTATCCTGATTTTCATAAGTACATCTATCCAATTACTTCAATGTGGACAGGAGATCCGGGATTTTTTCTGCATGGCGGACCAATAGCTCCGAATCCCTGGCCAACTTGCGGATATCCTTATGAAGATCCTGATTATCCAAATCCTGCTGTGACTCCTTATGGAACCGATTATCCCTGGTATAATCCCGTCTGGCCTGAAGGAGCGAATCCTGCCATGGGCGAAAGAGGTATAATTCATCTTAACGGAAGCATGCAGCAACGCAGGAGAGGTTTTGTACACCGTTCCGGTTCTGATCCTTTGAATCATTCTGACAATGAATGGGATATTGAACACTGGAATTACAGCGGAACACATGATTCCGCGGGATATGACAAGGATTATCATTATGATGAAAGACTTCTGGAAACCTTTCCTGTTGATTATCCCAAAATTACCATTGAAAATATGAGTTGCAATACTTTCACCAGCAGCAGCGACATTTCTTTATATGATTATAATAATGAAACTGGAGAAGTTACTGTGATTAGCACCTATACACTCCCCAGTAATAAATTCCAGTTGATTGACCTTTGCCGGCAGGATGGAGAGTATATGATATTGCTGACGGAAGATCCCGCGGATCTGAGTCAGGAATTTATACTCAGGTACAATGGCATTGACTGGTCGCTTACAGCTTTGAGTATGAATTTCATTAACCCGGAAAGTATTGATAATATTAATGATCTTTTTATGATCAAAGCTGATAATGAACTCTACGTCTTTGATCGGGACGGCAACCTGCAAACAGACTGGTTTTTCAACAGTTTCTCATTGTATGATGATTTCACCAATATCCAGGGCAACGTACTGCATTATCTGATTCAGGGAGATGATAATTGCCTTTACCGGACTTCAGAACTGGTTTCTTCGCAGGTATATACTATTCTGGGAGAATTTGAATTTTCTTTTGAAGGGCTGGATGAGCTGGAATTTCCTAACCTGAACATTCTGCATAATCCTGATGGCAAAATCGTAATGCAGATCATGGATAGTGATACTGATGCAACATTCACCTATAAAAATATCTATTTGGCAATTGGTGATATATCCGAATTCTTCACTTCAGCTCCGGAGGATGAAATAACTATTGTCCCCGAATTGAAAGCATATCCCAATCCTTTTAATCCGGTTGTCAATCTCAGCTTTGGCGTGAATCAGGCTGGACTGGTCGAAATAGATATCTATAACATCAAGGGACAAAAAGTGGAAAACCTGATTTCTGAATATTATGAAACCGGAAAGCATCAGCTAAACTGGCAGGCTCCGCAGTCAGGCAGTGGAATTTATTTCGTGCAATATAAGTTAAATGGCATAGTTATAGAAAATAAACGTCTCACTTTACTGAAATAAGTAAAAAAGAAAAGCCCTCGCTTGGCGAGGGCTTTTTATCATTGAGTTATTAACTCTTAAAACTTCCAGGTAAGATCGATCATTATATCCATAATGTTTCCATTATAAGTACCCAGCCAGTTTTCCGGTGTCGGATCAGTAATTTCTCTTTCTTCCATCATTATGTATTCAAAGCCAAAGTCAATTCCTAAATTATCGTTAATCCAGTATCCGACTCCAAAATTGAAAGCATTTTTATCACTGAAATCAGGGAAAGTTACAGTCATTGTTTCATCAATTAGAGGTGATTCATCAAAATAGTAACCGGCTCTGAATGCCCATTTATCCATCAGGTATTCGGTTCCGATGCTGTAGCGGATGGTGTTTTTCCAGTTAAGAACCATCTCTGTATCAGCAATGGGTAAATCAGGGTTGTCCAAGATATAAAAACCTTCTTCGAAATTAAGTGTGATCACATCAACTGATTCCCAGCCGGTATAGGTGAAATCTGCTGCAAGCAGCCAGTTTTCTTTGATCTTATATCCCATACCAAAACCCCAGTCTGCAGGTAAAACCAATTTTGCTTCTACATCAGGATTATATGATTTATCAGCAGCGCCTGGCAGACCAATGAATGGAGCTACGTAATCATTAACGTACATATTAATCTGGGCATCACCTTCCAGATCAAGAACTACTTCCGATCTTCCAGAAAATCCTAAACTAACTTTATCACAAGGCTTGAGCATTACACCATAATTATAACCATAACCTGTGCCACTACCTTCCAACTGAGTATAGGTTGGTAAGTAAGCTCCAAAAGAAGGATGCAGATCAAGCTTGTTAATAGCCATACTGGCATAATCCATACTGATACCGAGACCAACGCTTAAATATTCATCGATCTTATAACTGAAAGTAGGGTGAAAATCTATCACCATCAATGATCCGGCTTTTTCATTTTCCTGAATATCTCCTACCCAGACTAATGGGTCACCAGTAACAGGATTAGTTACCGGCATATCATAAAGATCCCATTCGGCAGAAAGCCCGAAAGGAATATAAACGCCAAAACCAACGTTCCAGGGTTTATCAACGCAGTTCTTTGCATAAACGAGACTGGGAATCAGATTTAAAACATCAGCATTTTCATATTTAGTGCTGTCTGCGGTTTCCCATTCTCCATTGAAATCTACATAGTGAATACCAACAGTTAAAGTTGTTTCTTCTACAAATGATAATCCAGCCGGATTCCAATACATTGCTGAAGCGTCATCGGCAAGACCGCGCATAGCTCCACCCATAGCTTTGGCTCGGGTTCCCACGCCGGAAAGTGCAATACCACCGGCAAAAATCAGATTCACTGCTAAAACAAGCACAAAAATAAAAATTACTTTCTTCGACATAAAACCTCCATTCAGTGAGTTTAGCCAAAATACCCCTCGGTTTTTTGACCTTTGTTTTTTTTCTTTTTAAACTGATAGGCAGATAAGGAAATCGGAAAATATATGTAAAGTTAAAAATGAATGCGATTCATACTCCTTTGTGAAATTGATTCATTAACTGCCAAAATAGCAATAACTAAGCTTTCATTAAAAAATAGCTATCCTGACTTGTATTGATCTTTCCATTCCCAGTTACCCAGACTGCCGGCTATAGTATAATAAAGGGCAAGATAAGGAAAAAACAGGAAGACAGCCAGATCAGTAAACCGGAATTTTTGCTGGAAATGCCATAAACCCGAAAGCCAGATCAGGCACATTGATATAATGTAATATCCTGTTACGTCAAACTGTCCCCGGAACATGGAAATGAGCATGCTCAAAAGATATGAAGCCACGAGTATAATGCTTAGTTTCACCGGTAGCGGATTACTAGCAAATTTACCATATTTACGGCGCATTCGCTGCCTGCTCATTTCACGGTTAATTTTCGTGCTTACCGGATATTCCTGATTAAAATTAATCCTGTATCCGGCTTTTTTCACAAGTAGGAGCAGCAGTTTATCATCACCGGCAACAATATTCCTGATCTTTTCATAACCACCCACCTTTTCAAATGCCTGTCGGCTGACCACCCAGTTCATACCGGAAGCAGAAAAAGCCTTGTCTAAATAAACACTGAGGGCAAAGATCATTGCAGTGGTGAAATCGACTATTCTTTGTAGATTTGAAGAGTTCCTGGTTATGTACCAGCCGATAACGGCTCCTGTATTATCATTGATCTTTTTATTGTAACTGGTAAGAAGATCAGGTGGCAGCAGGCAGTCGGCATCTGTAAACAGAAAGTATTCATAAGCAGACCGGGCAGCGGCAAATTTTAAGGCAGCTTTTTTACCTTTATAATCCAAAGATTTCTCTTCCAGTCTGAAGACACTGATATTAGAGCTTTTTTGCACTTCCTGCTGCAAAAGTAGCCAGCTTCCGTCAGAAGAAGCGTCATCCACTATTATTACTTCAAACATAGATACCGGGTAGTTTAAACCTCTTAAACCGGCAAACAGATTTTCAATATTTTCTTCCTCATTCCGACAGGCGACCAGTATGGAATAGCGTCTTTTTGCAAAAGTTTTAACCTCATTTCTTTTCATAAAAAATATAATGCTGACCAGAACACTGAAACATAGAAATAAAATACTAAAGACGGCCATATGCTAATACCGAGTTAAAAAGGAAAAGTAGATTTCCCATTCATCCGAACCGGCAGTTTCATCAAGAACATCCTTAAAACCGGCTTTCAGGTAATGATGTGCCAATGGCTGCCAGGAAATAACCGCCTGCAGTTTTATCCTGTTCTCCGGGTCTCCTGCCAGTAAAGCAGTTTCATATTCATCAATATCAGGGATCTCACTGTTATAATTTGCCTCCCAGTTACTACCGGTGTTCCCTTGACGGATAAATGCTGCGTTCATATCCAGGGCCAGGCGTTCTGAAAAGGAAAAATTCATTTCCAGCGCTGCCTGGATCAGATTGCTGCCTTCCGGAAATCCTAAGCCATGTTTATCATGCGAATATTTGGTCAGCATGGTATCGTGAGTATATAACCAGGGTCGCACTAAAGTAAATTCCATAACGGTTCTCTGCCAGAAACCCCAGTTCAGTTCAACGGCATTACCCGCCTGAAGAGCATATTTATTCCCCCACCAGTCTGTGGTGATTTCCGCCTTACGCAGTTCATCCAGGATCAGATTAAAATAAAAACGGTTATGTGAAGATATTTCAGCATCAAAACCGGCAAAGATCAGCATATTATCGGGATCTCCCAGATTATGCTCTGTTACACGCAGCAGCGAGAACGGTATCTGATAACTGAGCTCCAATGCTCTTCCACCATAAATTACTGACTCACCGATAAATACATGCACCTTATCACACTTGCGCCAGTCAACTTTGTGCAGGGTAAGATATTTATTTTCCAGATAAGTAAAATCAGCAAACCCGCTGCCACTGATCTGAGTTGTTGAATCGGGTACCAGAGAAGCATTGAAAACGGAAAACTGGAAATCACCCAGTTTCAAGTCAAGATTCAGATATCCATATTCATTACAATAGTCAGCGAGAATGATACTACCTCCAATATTGCTGCCAATCTCATATTTTCCCCTTCCCACTGCTGCCTCAAGATACTCACTGCGATAGAGAAGCTTGCCTTTGACGTTATCAATAAAAATCTGATCATCCTTATGCTTCGTCCAGCCGTCTATTAAAGGTGAATTATTCATAATGTCACTATTATCGTGGCTAAAATGACCAGTCCACATATCACTATGAAAAAATAGATTTTCACCGATCCTGCCGGCAGTATTTAATCCGTAAAACATGAAATTATAAGGTTTACCGGAACTGATAGAGCAATCCACTCCTGCCTGCAGAGACATATTCAGAGCAAATTTTATGCCTTTATTCTGCTTACCGTAATAAAAAAAACTGCTGTTGTCATTAACCCGGAAATATTTCCGCCAGCTTCCGGAGAATTTCTGCCAGTTTTCCAGAGCAAAATCATAATCACTGGTTTCTGCAGCACCCGCCTGTAATACTTCTGACTTCTCCTGCAGCCAGGAATGTCTTATTCTGCTGCTGACTGCCGGTACATTCCAGCTCAAGTCTTCGCCTGTTTCCGCTGCCAGGAAATTGACAGAAATAAAAAATATTAATAAAATCCCGTAAAATCTTCTCATAATATCTCCAGATAATATAATTACTAATAGCTCGCATTTTATTCTTTCTCTTTCTAATGTCAAGATTTGATGTCAAAATCCTATGTTGCCTGATTTTTCTGCTCAGTGTTATTTAACCACTGCGAAAGTAAAAGACCATCTGCCAGGTTATAGTTTGTTCCGGATTGAACACTCTCACTATCATTAAAAAAGCGTATCTGGTGCAAATTTTATTGACATATATCAATTTATCAATAAAAGGAAATACAGTATGGAGATAATATGGAAAATGTGATTAGATTTGAAAATATTGAAAAAATATATGACATGGGTAAGGTTTCAGTGCAGGCTTTGCGTGGTGTTTCTTCTGATATTAAAAAAGGCGAATTTGTTGCCGTGATAGGACCTTCAGGTTCCGGTAAATCCACTCTGATGCATATTATGGGCTGTCTTGATACTGCCACCACTGGCAGTTACTGGCTGGAAGGAAAGGAAATAAGTAAGATGAAAAAAAACCGGCTTTCCCAGATCAGGAATAAACAGATAGGTTTTGTTTTTCAGACTTTTAACCTTCTGCCCCACCTTAATGTGCGCCGTAATGTAGAATTACCGCTGATGTATTCCGGCATTAGCGCTGGAAAGCGTTATAAAATGGCGGAAAAGGTTCTCAATGATGTAGGGCTTGGAGACCGGATGAACCATAAACCTTCGGAACTTTCCGGTGGCCAGCGCCAGCGTGTTGCCATAGCCAGAGCTATTGTCAACAATCCAGCAATTATTCTTGCGGATGAACCAACCGGTAATCTGGATACTTCTTCCGGTAATGACATACTTTCCATTTTTTCACAGCTTAATCTCACGGGAAACACGATCATCATCGTTACCCATGATCCTGCTGTTGCCCAAAGAGCTGATCGCATCATTAGAATTGTCGATGGCTTGATCGTCGAATAATATGGCAATTTCAATAACTGAAAGCATCAGGGTCGGACTTTCCGATTTCTGGTCCCGTAAAATTCGCAGCTTTGTTACGATCCTCGGAATTATGCTCGGTACGATGTCTGTTATCGTCATTCTGGCTATGGTAAACGGGATAAATAAGCAGACTCTTGCCTGGATGATGGAACGTGGCGGACTTGCCAAGATCACTATTCATCACAACTGGGGATATGAAAGTAAAAAAAATCTTCCTGACTATTTTACTTTAAAAGAGATTTTTAATATCAGGGAACTGCTCCCCGAAGCGCAATACTACAATCCGGAAATGAATGACTGGGGCAGGCTTTCCTATCTGGATAAATCATTTCGTACCCGCGTTCAGGGTATTGTCCCGGATTTCCAGTTTATTGAAGAATGGTCAGTTGACCAGGGGCGTTTCATCAGCCAGTTTGATATTGATCAGAATAATGACGTCATTGTAATCGGTACAAAAGCCGTAGAAGAACTTTTCGGCTCGGCTGAACCTCTCGGAAAATTCATAAATTTCAACAGTCGCCGGCTCCAGATAATTGGAATTATGAAGCACCGTTACCTTAAAAATTCCTTTAATGTTGGAGATGAAAACTCTCTTGACTACTTGAACTGGCGCTGTTTCGTTCCCATTTCCACGATGATCAACAAGATCAGCGGGGAAGATAAGATCAATACTTTAACCTTGAAAGCTCATTCCCCCGAAGAAGCTCCTGATTTGGCTGATAAACTGGAAGAAATTCTCCTGAATATGCGTCAGGGTGAACCGATCTTTGACATTCAGTCTGCAAAAGAAGAAGCGCAACAAATAGAAAAAAATGCCGGTACATTCCGGGTTGTATTCTTTCTTATCAGCATTATATCACTACTCGTTGCCGGTATAGTGATCATTAATATAATGCTGGCAACTATTCAGGAACGCACTCGCGAAATAGGTATCCGCCTTGCCGTTGGCGCCAGACGCTTCGATATTTTCATACAATTCCTCGTACAGACGGTTATTGTAACCTTTATTGGAGGTCTCATCGGTACTGCTGCCGGTATTTCTATGCTGAATATTGTCAGCAAATATATGGAATTTCAATTAATAGCCTATCCCGGGATGGTAATTGTCGCTCTGGCAGTAGCTGTTGGCGTAGGTTTTTTAGCAGGGATAATTCCTGCCGTTAAAGCTGCCAATCTTGACCCGGTTCAGGCTCTGCATTACGAATAATTGAGGTCAAATTATGAAAAAACTTATGGTTTTTCTACGCACTTTCAGCTCAAAATTCAAGATAGACCGCATCTTCAGCCAGTCTGCCTCTCTCACCTATGTTACATTACTGGGCTTTATACCTTTTCTGATTTTTCTCTTTTTCCTGATTCCAGAACTGCCTTTTATCAAGGAAAAAGCCGTAGAAAATTTCCTTATTTCTATTTTCGTTCCGAACTCTGCTCAACAGATCGGAGATTATATCACAGAACTCTCTCACAGGAAAATTTCTTTCAATCTTTTCAGTTTCCTCCTCCTGATTTTTACGTCATATTCTCTTTTTAAAATTATTAACGATACATTTGATAAGATACTGGGTGAAACTTCCCACGAAAAGAGAAACTTCCTGAACGACCTCATGAAATTCTTTGGTATGTGTTTTGGAGGAGTTTTATTACTGCTTATTCTCATTTCCAGTTCCTCGGTACCCTTTCTCCTGAAATACATCCATATTCCCTTCCTAAAGGGTATCATCACCTATGTTTCGCCTTTCCTGATCATGTTTGTTATCTTCACTCTGGGATTCTTCTTTATTCCTACAGCAAAAGTGAAAAATACCTCCATACTCATCGGCGCAGGTTCTTCTGCACTCATTTGGATCGTTTTTAAATTTGCCTTTGACTGGTACATTAATAATCTTACTAATATCGAACTCATCTTCGGGATGGTCTCCTTTATTCCCATCTACCTCTTCTGGATATATTTCAACTGGATTATTATTCTTTCAGGAGTTATTCTCGTCGCTATTCTTGACGGCAGAATTGAACCTACTTCGTTAAAATCCAATGACTTACCAAAGGTTCGTATCATTATTGAAAAAGAAACTGATAACTCCCATATTGATACTATTACTCAGCAATATATCGAATCCGGAAATCTCGAGGAATTACTAAAAAATGTCCTGGATGAAAATCCTGATAATAATAATCAGGATTGAGCAAGAAAACTGTTTACAAGAAATTTCACCTCAAAATATTGACTGTCATCGTGGAGATGTGTCCGAGTTGGCTTAAGGAGCACGATTGGAAATCGTGTACACGGTTTATAGCCGTGTCCAGGGTTCGAATCCCTGCATCTCCGCCATTTGCTCTTTTAAGTTTTTGATGAGGTGACTTAATTATTCTTGACAGTTTCCTCGCCTTAAAATATTCAGATTTTTACTTGAGTGCAGAAGTGGTGGAATTGGTAGACACGCTAGGTTCAGGGTCTAGTGAGCAATACGCTTGTAGGGGTTCAACTCCCCTCTTCTGCACCATTTTTTATCCACCTTTATATAATAAGTTCTCCCCACTAAAATCCGCCGGCTTTTCAGCAAGTCTTTAATCCCCCTTGGAGCACATGATCAACCTTAACACCGATGACATTTTTTTGTTATACGTGTCTAGGGTGTAAGAATAAACCAGGATTTTAAAGAGAATTGATAATATAAATTATTATATTGATGCATTTAACCCATTTAGCGTGATAGAATTTAATAAAGAGTAATAAGATTTTGCTTGTAGAAGAATTTGAAAATGAAAATAAATATCAAAAATATTCGCCTCTCATTTTCTTACTTCCCCGCACTCAGTACCTTACCACTATTTGCATAACTCTACTTCACAAAAAGGGATTAATCACAAATAAGGAAAAAGAGCTGCCATTACTTTCAGGATACTCCTTCACCTATTACCAGGGAAAGAGAATCTGATTGCAGATAAGCGGAGATTTGATAATTCTGTATTTATTGCCATCGAGGGGAGCAATTGTGCTGTTTTGTCACACTTGCTGTCCAGTTCTGGGACAGTAATGGAGTAATATCTACTATGGAAATGCTCATGTCGGTTTGCAATTTATTTTTATAGATTCTTATCCTGTTATATTTCAGTATATTCCGGATTCAGGAAAAATATTCATTAGATATGGTACTCAGATTGCTTTATAAAGAAGTGTATTAATAATACCCCTCACTAAAGGGTTAACTAGGAGCAGTTAATCCATACTTCGTCGGGCAGGAAAAAGTCCCAACCTTTCCTGCCCATTTTTTTTTGCACCTAGCGTCGGGAAAATTAAGTTAGGGCAAATATTTCCGTTTTGCTCAATACAAATGTAACATATTATAATTAACTGCCGACTCCTCAGAAATATCTTTGTATGTTATAATTGATATTCCTAAGTTGTGCAGGTAAAAAAATTATTGAAATTTTCTGAATGGCATTCATTATGTAACTAACTATATTATTTAAAGTTAAAAAGTGATTAATTTTTTTTTTCATCGGGGATTTCTTCCAGCAATAAAAAAATTATTGACAGGAACAATCATTCAATTACCTTTTCAATGTCGGTATTAAAAAAACATATTTAAGGAGTTGAAAGTTGCAATTAAAAAGAAAGTACGAGAATCTTACCCGTCAGAACATTGTAAAATGTGCTGCACGTCTCTTTGCAGACAACGGTTTTCATGGAACAGGAGTTCGTGAAATAGTTGATAAGGCAGGAGTAGCCCTTAATTCCGTAAACTACTACTTTGGCAGCAAGGAAAACCTCTTCCTTGAGTCCATCAAGTATGTCTTGAAAGAAAAGATCCAATTTGATCAGGTTTTTGTATCAGATGTGGAAATACCAACCAAGCCGCAGGAACTTGCAAATTTCACTAAAGCCAGATTAGCCGCAATATTTGACATATTCTTTGGCACAAACCGTCGTTACTGGTATGCAGATCTGGTTACACGGGCATTCCAGGAAGAAGTACCGGAAGCGCTTGACGTAGCCATAGTCTATCTTAATCTTGTATTTAACAATTTTGGTGAGATCTATAGCAAAGCAAAAGGCAAGATGGATGAGAAAGAATATTTTCTCTGGTTATCACGTCTCTGGTTCAATGTCTTCGGTTTTTCACTCTGGCGTCACATTTTCGGTAAAGAGTATACTTTTGCCGGATATGCTGCCAGCAATGATCGCGATGCATTTTTGAAAAACATGGAAGAGCTTGTGATTGCAAAAACTATCGAAGAATTAGGATTACCAAAAGCTAAGTAATTTCGTCATAAAAAATACCCGGAAGCATTAACTTGTTTCCGGGTTTTTTATTATCTACAGTGCAGTGAACTTATTTTTCCAAATACTCTTTAAGACCACTGCGAAAGATATTCATAGCTTTTTTTAAATCCACTTCATTGAGAATATAGGCGATTCTCACTTCATCTAAACCTAAACCTTCCGTGGCATAAAATCCGGCAGCAGGAGCGACCATAACGGTTTCATTGTCCAGGGAGTAATCCGTCAGCAGCCATTTTACAAAATCCTCAGCATTTTGCAGCGGCAACTTGGCAATAATGTAAAATGCGCCCTGAGGGAGTTTACAAACCACATTCTCAATCTTCTGTAATTCGGCAAACACGGTTTTACGGCGCTTATTATATTCATTAATATTTTGATCAAAATATTCGTCGGTTAAGGCAATGGCAGCGTTAGCCGCGTATTGTTCCAGGGTGGGCGGACATAATCTAGCCTGGGCAAATTTCAGCAGAGCGTTAAGCACTTCCTGATTATGGGTGACAATGCAGCCAATGCGGGCACCGCAGGCGCTGTAACGTTTGGAAATGGAATCAACCATAATCGCTCTGTCCCGTATTTCAGGAAATTCCATAATGCTGGTATGTTTTTCATCATCATAAACAAATTCCCGATATACTTCATCCGAGATTACGAAAAGGTCTTTTTTGAGGGCAATCTGAGCAACTCTACCCAGTTCTTCCGCACTATAAACGGCACCGGTAGGATTACCGGGATTACAAAGCATGATCGCTCTGGTCCTACTTGTGACCAGTTTTTCGATCTGTAAGCTGTCAGGAAGTGCAAAGCCTTCTTCAACATAAGTTGTTAAAGGAATAATATTGACTCCCGCCCAGGTGGCAAAGCCATTGTAATTAGTATAAAAGGGTTCGGGAATAATAACTTCGTCACCGGGATTACATGTAGCCAGTAGTGCAAAGAAACAGGCTTCGGAACCGGCAGTGGTTACAATAATCTCATCGGCAGTGAGTTCAATACGATTATGTTTATAGTAATTAACCAGGTTTTTCCGGTAAAATTCCAGACCCTGGGAAGGACCATAGGCGAGGACTTTTTCCTCAAAATTCTTATACACAGCCATCATTTCCGGGGGTGTCTCAATATCCGGCTGTCCGATGTTTAAATGATAAACATGTTTTCCGGCAGCTTTGGCGGCATTTGCCAGGGGCACCAGCTTTCTGATTGGTGATGCCTGAATATTCAAAGCTCTTTCAGATATGCGCATTTCACTATCCTCACTATATATTTTTTTTGTACAAGACGGATTAAGCTCGAATTCTGTCAAAGATTTTAATCTTTTCTTCCAGAGTAGTCATTTCTTTTTCCAGAACAAGGAGCAACGACTCCGAATCGGCATTGCGTGGTATATAAATTTCGCTGCCATAAAGGACCTTAATACGGCAAAAAAGTAAAGGCAAGCGAAACCTGTCCCAGGATTTAAACGTGATTTCTCTGCTAACATCGCAAGTTACCAGTACAATTGGCAATCCTGTAGCTTTTGCCAAAAAGATGATACCTTCCTTGAATTTTCCGACAGGTCCTTTGGGCCCATCCGGTGTAATTCCCAGAGTTCTGTTTTGGGCGAGTTTGATCAGTTCCCGGGTAGCCTTACCCCCACCGCGTCGGGAAGATCCTCTTACAGCAATATAGCCAAATTTTTCACAAGCCTGCGCAATAACTTCGCCGTCTTGAGATTGTGAGATCAAAACAGCGTTACCTTCACCTCGATGCAAATACATTAAGGGTAAAATATTGCGGTGCCAGAAGGCATAAATGATTCTCTGTTCAGGTTTTGGTGAAAGCCTTTCAAACTTCCAGGTAATCCCTGAAATTCTGATAAACAGAGTTCCCAGATTTATGATAAGCCAGGAAATGAAAGGAGAGAATTTTTTAGCCATCTTCCAGAAGCCTTTCCATCAGTTGTGTTACTTCTTTAGAAGCAGATCTTTCCCCCAGAATTTCCTGCAGATCTTTCAATTCCTGCCGCATCAGATCATAAACATTCTTATTCTCCAGGTAAAAATTAATTTCAGCAGCTATTCTTTCCGCATTAGCTTCTTTCTGGATCAGTTCTTTAGCAATGCTCTTTCCTAAAACAATGTTGGGCAGACCGATCCATTTGATCTTAACCAGATAATGCCCAATCAGGTAATTGATGGGACTGGTTCGGTAACAGATGATGAAAGGTGTTCCCAGCCAGGCTGTTTCCAGAGTGGCAGTTCCGGAAGTAACACACAAAAAATCACAATGCTGCATCATTTCGTAATTGCCACCTTTTACAATTTTCAGGTTTTTTATTTTATAATGTCGACAAAACTGATTAAAAAGTTCTGGATCTACGGAATCACTTTGAGAGACAAGAAATTCATACTTTTCTGATGGAAGGTATTTTATTGCTTCCAGGTACTTTGGCAGCAGTTTTTTTATTTCATTATTTCTACTGCCGGGGAAAAAACCGAGCCACTTCAATTGAGGATCAAGTTTCTCCTGCTTCGCAAATTCATCTCTTGGTAACTGCACAAATATTTCTTCCGAGATGGGATGACCGGTATATGTAGCAGAGATATTATGTTCTTTAAAGAATTCACCTTCAAATGGTAAAATGTAGCCAATAGCATCGGTAAATTCACCTAACTGAAAGATACGGTGTTTCTTCCAAGCCCAGAATTGCGGACAGATATAGTATAATACCTTCAATCCCAGTTCTTTAGCTTTTTTTGCTATACGCATATTCAAGCCGGGATAATCAACAAGCACAACCAGATCAGGTTTATCTTTTTCCAATATCGCCACAACTTGTTTTTCCACTTTTGAAAAGAACGGAAGGTGCTTGATCACCTCCCAGAATCCCATTACGTTAAAACGCTCGAAAGGAAAGAGCCCTTGAAATCCAGCGGCAGACATTTTTTTGCCACCAATGCCATAATGTTCCCATTCCGGGTGATGTTCCTGGCAATAGCGCAAGACCATTGCAGCATGCAAATCACCACTTTTTTCACCAGCCAGCCAGAATATTTTCTTCTTCATATCCGCTCTTCGTTGTTCTAAAAGAATTCCCTGGCGGAAAAATCACTACTCGATCTGGTTTTGCTTATGCCCAGATCATAACGTATAGTATATAATTCTGCCGTATTCAGCAGATAGCGTAAACCGAAACCGTAGCTGTAATGCAAACCAGTCAGTGTAAATTCCTGCAGATTTCCACCAACTTCTCCACATTCACCGAAAATAACGAAACCAAAGCGCGCCCAGAATCCCATTTCAAAAGGGAAGCTGCGCAATTCAGCTGTAAAACCTGTCAGGAATTTATCTTTAATTAAGCCTTGGGAAAAACCTCGTATTTCTTCATTTATATCTGCCAGTTCCTGAAAAGGTACTTCTCCCATATTTCCTTCTCCCACGAGTTTACAAGCCAAAACGCTTAATCTGCTAATTTTAAAAAAACCCAATGTCTTCAAACAATAACTGTCAAAGTCATAATCACTTCTCAGGGCATTTGAATAATTCTGCATCGAAAGACTTATGTTTACACCATGCAGCGGGAAATAATGGTTGTCTCTGCTGTCATATTCAAAGATAAGTCCCGGTCCCAGACTCCAGCCTCCGGCGCTTCCCAGAATGGCATTATCCCCTTGAGCAACAGTGGGAGTATCATAAAACCGGAAATTTCTTCCTTTATAAGTAAATCCGAAATGGAATCTTTCCCAGCGCCTGATAATAGCGAAATGATAACTTAGTTGTCTGGCAGACAGTTTTTCTTCCAAATCGTTAAATTCATTACCCTGACCTGCATAAGTATAGGGATAGTTACTAAAATAAACCGGAAGCCGAAAAATGTATTTCCCCATTTCGAGCTGTCTTTCCATATCCATTTTCAGTGTATAATTGCCTTTAACGCCACCTTTCAGTTTCAAGCTTAGAAGATCAGGCGAGATATTAGCATCAGCTTCCGGATCACGGCTGAGAATAGTAAAAACACCACCACCACTAACTCCCGTCTCATCTTCATAATCCAGTACCGGATAGAAATGATAACTCCTTTCTTCTTCTCCAACAAGGAAAAGAGGGATAAATATCATAATCAGCATTATTATTTTACGCATGCCGGAAATATTTCTGAATCCATCTTTACAGTCAATGCTTTTCAGACGACTTACCGGTATATTTTTTACTATTTAAAAATTATCCTGAAATTCAACAAATTTGGAATAAAGCTTGCATTGATTAAATTATAGTAAAAAGGAAAGGATGTGAGGATTTAATGAAAAAAAATGCCTTGTTAATTATGCTGGTCATAGCTTATGGCTGGCTGAACTCAGCCCTGATTTTTAATCAGGAAGTTACAGTAATTCAGCCTGATGGTTCAAAACTAGCTCTTCTTGCCAGTGGAGACGAATTTTATAATTACCTGCATGACAAAAACGGATACACTATTATTCAGGATGAAGATACGGGTTATTATGTTTATGCCAGATATGAACAAGGAAAAATCGGTTCTTCCGGTTATGCTGTGGACAGCATTAATCCTTTAGATATCCATATTGAACCAGGAATCATGATCAGCAGAGAAGAATATGCTGAGCGTCGTGCAATATTCGATGTTCCCGAACGTGATCAAAGCCGTGCCCCAACAGAAGGGACTCTGAATAATCTGGTAGTTTATATCAGGTTTGCCGATCAGTCAGAATTTCCGGAACCTCGTTCCGATTTTGATCCGCTGTTTAATGCTGACGATGGTTCCACTCCTTCCATGCGTTCTTTTTACGAGGAAGTATCGTATGGCGCTTTAGAGATATCGAGTACGCACTATCCCGTTACTGATATGAGTACTAATTTATCATATCAGGATGAACATCCACGCGCTTATTTCTCGCCCTATAATGCTATTACCAATCCTGAAGGTTATGTGGGTGGAGATGAGCGTGCTTACAGAGAACAAACCCTACTGGTTAATGCCATAGAATTTATTGCTTCTGAAGTACCAGTAGAGCTGGATATTGATGGTGATGATGATAACAGAGTTGATAATGTATGTTTTATTATCAGAGGCGGTAACGACGGCTGGGCGGAATTATTGTGGGCACATCGCTGGTCTTTATACATGTTTGAAGCATATATAAATGGACTGAGGGTAATGGATTTTACATTTCAGCCCCGCACACAGGTGGATGTGATCACACTGAATCACGAGATGTTCCATGCACTGGGTTCGCCTGATCTTTATCATTACAATGCCAGTGCTTATGCCCCGGCAGACGTCTGGGATATTATGGAAGGCGGCTCAGCTCATATGAGTGCCTATATGAAATACCGTTATGGTCACTGGATTGATGAATTACCTCTGATAACGGAACCCGGAACTTATTCTTTATCTCCCCTTGCCCAGTCAGAAAATAATGTCTATCGCATTCAGTCAGTCAATAATCCTTATGAATACTTCGTTCTTGAGTATCGGAAATGGGTACCGGATACTTATGAGATGAATATCCCCAGTGAAGGTTTAGTTATCTGGCGGGTGGATGCCTTGCTGGATGGTGAAGGTAACGCCAGTGGTCCCCCTGATGAACTATATGTTTATCGTCCCGGCGGAACAAATAATTCCAATGGTAATCCTTCCGGTGCCACTTTTAATGCTGATTACGGTAGAACTGAATTCAATGATACATCAAATCCTGCTGACTGGCTACAGAATGGCGGTTATGGTGGTATTTTTATTCATCAGGTAGGGTCGGCAGAAGATGAGATTTCCTTCATCTATGATCCTGCAGACGGATTCATAGCAGGTTATGTAACCAGCGACAATCCTGAAGCTGATCTAACGGAAGCTGAAATCTATTTAGGTGATGCAATCGTGGAGGTTAATACTGATGGCGGATTCTCTTATATTTATTATGAAGGATTCTATCAGGCGCAGGCTTTTCTTCCCGGTCATGGCATTGAAACCAGGGAAATTGAGATTATCCCCGGTGACGTGACTATGCTAGATTTCGATCTTTCCTGGCTGATCCCTCCAACTGATCTTACTTTTGAGCTTGAAGACAACTTCTTTAATATGACCTGGAATTTTGATAATTATGAAGATGAAAATTTTTCCGATTTTGCAATCTGGGTAAGATTAGGCACTAATATAAATTTTCAACAGATAGCTATTACCGAAGATAATAATTATCAATCGACTCTCTCTCCTGTATTTGATTATTACTTCTATGTGGTAGCAAATTATGATAACGGAAAAAGTATTCCTACGAATACTATTGAAATACAGTTCACACCTGCCGATGAAGAGGAACTGACACCGTTACCGGCAGCGGATCTTTTCAATTATCCTAATCCCTTCAATCCTATAACTACGATCAGTTATTCTTTAACCGAATTTACAGGTTCTGCCAGACTGGAAGTTTTTAATATCCGCGGTCAACTGGTGAAGCAATTCCTGATTTCAGAGCCTTCCGGAAAAATTATTTGGGATGGCAAAAATAACAGTGGGCTTCCAGTTTCTACGGGAATTTATAATGCCAGGATCGTAAGCAAAAATTCCGTAATGACTTCCCGTATGATAATGATGAAATAATCATTTATAAATAAACCAGAAAAGGTCGATAGCAACATCTGCCTTTTCTGGTTTTATTATATCCATTACTTTAGTAATATTGGGGATAGACAAACATGTCTGCTCCCGCCTCTAATTATCGAACTAAGCATTGCGTCATAAATATGTGTGACAATTTAACGCAGTAATTTTGAATTATATCAAGGCGAGAAGAGCTTCAATATCCTTTGATATTAAAGTGATGAACAACGCAGATAGAATTTATAAGGACAAGTAAAAAAAAATACAGATAATTTTGATGTGATGCCTGCCAATCTTTCCCGCGTTGAACAACGAGAAACGTTATGCCCCTCATTTTATAAAGATAAGTTGCCTCATATTAAGAAATGTTACCAGAATGTTACCTCATAACTATATCCCATTAATTCATTTACAGCAAAATGTAACATTTTTGCCTATTTTTGAAAAAATATATGCCAATATTTGACTTTTTTCATCAGCCACAGGTTTATTAGGCAACCTTCTACTTGCTGTATTTCACTTTAGAATAACGTTTTACCAATTCCGAGCCTTGATGTCACAGATATAAAGGAAAGTAAAATGTAATGAAATGTAATTTAAATGTAATCTCATAACTATCTTTAAATAAAATAATTACAGCTAAAAATTACATTTTTGACCTTTTTTGAAAAAATATACCTGTATTTTTTAACTTTTTAAAAAGCATCATGTCACAGTTCCGGTCTTGCATTTTCCAATCACCAATTTTACCAGCCTTGGGCTGGTTGCACAATTTTTACATTTTCAATCTTACATTAGGCGCTTATTAATAATATTCATACAATTTTTGGCAGAATAATTATTTCACTCTTTCAACTCATTCCAAAGCTCTGCCTGGAATGTGTCTTTTTGCCAGCTCCCCTGACATTTGCCATTTATCGGTTATTTTTCCGGAATGTCTCGGTAATTATCTAAATAAACCTTCTCTTTTCTTATCCTCTTATCTTTTATCCGTGCTATTCGTAAAATCCGCGGTTTGTAATCTTCCTTTTTAGTTCTGGCTTGTCCAGATTAGAAGTTCACAAAAAGCACTAAGTTTCTGGTACAGAGAAAGTTGCAAAATGATCGTAAATATCACAAATATTCAGTGATAATTTTCTAACTTCTCTGCACTCAGAACCATACGACTCTTTTGCAAAAACTATTGCACAAAATAGGTTAAATTTGAATTTAAAAGAGCACCGTCTCTGGAGTGATACTGTTCAGTGTAACTCTTTATATAATTACCAAAATTCTTAAAATGAAGATGAAATGTGCACATCTGCTACGCTTTAGGCAGGATTATCGTAATTGACAAAACTAAATTTCCTGAGATAGTTTAGGGAATGTTA
>JAIPGO010000048.1 GCA_021736135.1 Candidatus Cloacimonadota bacterium | reverse complement strand
TAACATTCCCTAAACTATCTCAGGAAATTTAGTTTTGTCAATTACGATAATCCTGCCTAAAGCGTAGCAGATGTGCACATTTCATCTTCATTTTAAGAATTTTGGTAATTATATAAAGAGTTACACTGAACAGTATCTCTCCGGAAGGGACTGTTCAACATTATATACTCGCTGAAACCTTATTCCTGACAAAAACCTTGCGAAGGTCGCAGATTTTAGCCTTTGGAGTAAATTAACAGTGTTAATTTATAGAAAACGCAGTTTTCTGAAGAATAAACCACTCGGCCGAAACCTTGCGAATATCTTTAGACCTTGGCAATGATTGACTGAGGTGGTTGCAACTATGAAAGAGGTTACCGGTCGCTACCTTTGCGGAGGTCTGTAACATTCGCAAAGTCTCAGTTGGAAATTTCTCATGGAAACACCACAAAGCACACGTGCACCGCTGGTGTATTTCACAAGTGGGGCGCGAGCACGCTCATTTCAGCAATCAACTCGTTATCAAAGGCACAAATACGAACCCGTAAAAACTTTGAGAAGTCACTCTCCCCTCTGCGTCAATTTTATATAAATATATCGCATTCCCGATCGGGATCACCAGTTTTCCGCCCAAATTCAATTGTTCCAGTAGTTCCTCAGGAAATGTTTCGGCAGCCGCAGAAACCAGGATGCGGTCGAATTTTCTACCCGGCAAGCCTAATTCTCTGCCGGCAGTTATTATATCATAATTCAGATTTTTAAAATTTAACAGATTGTTTTTTGCCAGTTCTGCCAGTTCCGGAATTCTTTCCACACCGGTCACTTTGCCTGTTTCACCGGCAATATATGCCAGCAAAGCAGTTGTATAACCCGAACCGCAACCGATATCGAGAATTTCCATTCCTGGCTGAACACACAGCCATTCCAGCATATATGCCACGGTTGTCGGCTGCGAAATGGTCTGCCCTTTTCCAATGGGCAAGGGCTGATCGGCATAGCAGTATTGCTGCAATTCATTCAGTACAAAATATCTGCGGTCAATATTCAGGAATGCTTCTTCAATCAGGCGTGATTTCAATGAGCCCTTTCGCTTCATTGCTGCTGTCAAATGCCGGAGATTATCCAAAAAACTCTCCTTACTAAAACTATGTCGACTAGGATTGTACTGTAAATATCGGATTCGTAAATGCTAAAAATCCTTTCGTTGTGATCAGACTCATGCGGATATAGCCGTTACGCGGCAGAGCAATATTTACCGGACAGGCAACCGGGAACTGAAATTCTTTTCCCGTTTCGCAATCGCCACGATAGCAATAAATGGTTTCAATTTCACCAAATTCCGGCGTTGTTCGTACCTCATATTCCACGGTTGCATGGCGCAGTGGACATGTTTCTCCTAAAAGCCATTTTTCTTCGAGCCGGTTGAGCACAAAACTGAGAAAAGGTCCGTTGGAAACGATCATTCTACCCTGACGTAAAGCCGGCAGGGGTTCATTATTTTCTGCTTGATATATAGTCAACCAGTTACCAAATATCTGTTTATGTGTTTCCCATAATTTAAGGAATGGAAAACTTATCTGTCTCATAATATTAAAATTGCCATGTGCATCGTTTCCAGCGCAGATAAAAATCCTTTCCCTATTGAGCAGATGCTGTACCCAGGTTTTCATGGCTTTATCAATAACCTTCGTTTCGGCGCTGTTGATCAGTTGCCAGATATATACGCCGCTGCTTTCGTTATCTGCCAGCGACCAGTTTCCTCTGTTCAACGTAACTCTCTGAGCCAGCGGCACTTTTTCCAGCGGATGGGCAGCAATGAACAGGTTTTCTTTGCCGGATATTTCTTTGATCTCACACAATTGATGCTGCGGTGTATTTCGGAACCACACTTCGGCACTGTCTCCCGAACCGCTGATGAATTCTTTGTGATTCAGCGCCAGCAGATGAACATTTTGACCTTGACTGTTTCCGATGGATACTTCTTCTCCGGGTATAATGCGGCATTTTTCCGAATCAAGCTCCTGGCATTCCCGCTGCATATTTTTCCATTTCTTCAGTTCCGGATCATTACTGGTAAAACTATCAGGCATATCGTCCAGATCATAAGAATGATCAGTAACGCAAAACCAGCTCAATCCCTGCGCCAGCGCCATTTCCCGCGTTGCTGCGATGTCGGCGCCAAATTCCACCTGATCACTGGTAAAATTGCTGTGGTAATGCGGATCGCCAGCCCACCAGTTTTCCGGAATATTTATTGCTTTTTTTGCCAGCCAGGTGCGAAACGGCTTTTGTGATATCCCGGGAAAATTATCATTTCTAACCACTTTCTTTCGACCCTTAAGACTGAAAGTGATTTCCACATCAATAAAAACCTCTGTTTCCATGGGAAAACTGCTGATGTCCAATTGGCAGATTTTGGAAAACCAGGAAGTATTTATTTTTTGCGAGAAAGTATATTCCTGTTCGGTTTGCAGTTCTCCTGCTCTCAGATAAACTTTCACCTTTTCCAGAATGATTGGAAACCTGTCTGCATCCTTGATAATAAGCAGTAATGGTAAACTCGAATTAGTAAAAAGATCAAGTCGCTGCGGCAGGTCAGCAATAATCTCCGGTTCTCTTCGGAAGTATGCCGGATACAAAAACCGTAAATGATAGTGCAGTTCCGCATATCCCGCTATAACCGGCAGGAAGCTAAAAGAGGAAATTACGTCTTTATACATAAAAAAAGACCTTCCCGGGGAAGGTCTGAATTTTTATTGCTCGTGATTATGGTAACCAGACAGAATCAAAAGCAGACTGAGATATCTTATCATCGCCTAATGAAAAAGGACCATAAGGTAAGCTGTAAATTACTGTCGCTCCCTCAAAATCAAACTTGTCTGATGGTAATTCAGCAGCCAGACTCGTGGTGAGATTTAGCAATTCTTTCAGAAAAGAATTAACTTTTTCACTATTTTCTTTGCCTGATAAATGAGTTTCGAGAAGCGCCTGGAATTCATCTATCTTCCATTTTTCTTCAGGGAGATTAAAGAATGTTGTATCAAGAAGAGAGCTGATTGATTGCAATTCATCTATCTTGATTTCTTCTACTGGGAGACTAACGGATGCGGGGTCAGAAAGAGAACTGATTGATTGCACTTCATCATCGGGTACTGGCTTAATATGCTTCATCAATTCTTTTTTCACAACTTTTAATGATTCCAATTCATAAAACTTTCTTCCTTTCAATGTCGCTTCAAGGGTGGTATCATTGAGCGTATAATTGAATATCAATTCGCCCTTAGTCTTCCTGAACAGATCCTCAGGAATATTCAGCATGCTCAAATCAAAAGCATAATAACCATTATCGGGATTGTTATAAAATTGTACATCATGATAGGCAATCAGTTGCAGATTATAAATCGCCTCTGTTATTTTTTGGTGATTCTTGGTCTTGATACTCAATGGTACTATGATAGTGAATATTATTCCCACTAACATTATTATCATTAATAGTTCAACTAGTGAGAACTTCTTTTCACTGTGTATCTCATTTATCTCAGACATCATACCTCCAGTAATATTCTTCAAAATAACTCTCCCAGAACAGGCAGGAAAATGTCAACTGATTTTTCTATTTTCTGATTTCCAGCAGAAATTTTTAAATCTCTCTCCTGTTGTAGAGTTTCATTTCCCTGATAGGGATATATTTGTATAGCGTAAGGTTGACTCGGAACTCCGAGACTACCTTATGAATGATGCATCCCCCCACCCCACCGGCGCGCAGCGCTGGTGGGGTGGGGGGCGTTTCATTTTTCACATAAGGTAGCACCTGCGGTGCAACCTTACGCTATACAAGTTTATCACGTACCGGGAATGATAAGAGATAAATCCTAAATATTACTTTATAAAATAAGAAGTTACTACAAATTATGAATAATAAAACGGGTGATGCCAGAATATATAACATTCCCTCTCCCCGTCACCTGTTGCTTTTCACGGGACGAGGAGATTTATTTTTTCAGAAAGGAGTTCTACTTTAATGTGGCGTTTATTATTCAAGTCGGGGATTTCACCGTCAAAATAAAGGGGGAGATCGATTTCGGAGAAAACTTCGAGTTTGCGGCAGCGGAAGATGCTGACTTCTTTTTCGGATGTGTGCAATCCTTCCAGAGCTTTTGGCAGTACTTTGAAGAGCCTGAGGAAAGTGACATCTTCAGCCAGCATGATGTCCAGGTAATTATCGTCCACGAGGGCATCAGGGGTTAATTTAAAGCCTCCACCGGCAAATTTGCCGTTTCCTGCTGCCAGGAGGAGAAATTTTCCCTTTATTTCACGTTCATCGTCAATTATAATGCGTAGCCTGAAGTTACGGAAATGCAGCATGGCAATAAATACAGCCAGCATGTAGCGGGGAAGACCATTCAGCCATTTTATTTTGTTAGCATATAAAGCAGCCTGGGCATCGAAGCCGATTCCCAGAGAATTAAGCACGTAATTATCTTCTATCTTTGCCATGTTGGCGGGCAAGATTCTGCCTTCGATCAATTGTTGCAGGCATTTTTCCAGATTACTGCTCAAGTGGAAATTACGGCAGAAATCATTACCTCCGCCTTCAGGTATAATGCCGAATTTCACTTCGCTGCTTCTGCCGGAAGACATAATGCCACCGGCAACTTCACTGGCCGTGCCGTCACCACCGACGGCAATGATATATTCAAAGCCTTCCAGGGCTGCTTCGCGTGCCAGTTCGATGCCATGCTTTGCATAGCGAGTGAGTTCGATGCGAAAATCAAATCTCTCCTGATTTAAAAGATTGATGAGATCATTGATCTTCTTGCCCGTACGCCCGTTTCCTGCTGTGGAATTGACTATGAAAAACCATTTTGCCATGATTACTCCTTAACTTTAAGACTGCTTAGCTTCTTCAATTTAAGAATATCTATTCCGCTGGTCCAGGCATCACTCAGGTCCCCAGTAATAAAACTGATTTCGCCTGAATATTCATAATCAGCGGAAATTCTCCTGCTGCCGGAAGAGTGAAGCTGGTCTGCCTGAGTATAGTAAAGAAACAAGGAAGCATTACTGGGTTTAATACCGCCAGCCGGCAAAATTTCAATATCTTTACCGCATTTAGCAACCAGCTCTCTTATAACTGTTCTGCCCTCCCAGGCAGAGGCTTCGCAACCGCTGGTCAGAATTCTGGTAACACCCAGTTCAGCAAGAATAGCGGAATTTTCCAGAGGCTGAGGCAGTAGGTCAAAGGCGCGATGGAAAACCGTTTCTTTGTCTCCTGCCAGTTTCACCATACTGCTGACTCGTTCATAGTCAATTGTTCCGCTATCGGTAATGAAACCGAAGGCAATACCTTGAACACCGAGTGCGAGGAGCGCTTCGGCTTCTTTTTGCATTAGCAGAAATTCCCTTGCGGAATACGTGAAATATCCGCTGCGAGGTCTGATCATGGCAATCAGAGGCAGGCTTGTTTCAGCAATGATCTGCTTCACCAGCATATAAGATGGAGTAAGGCCTCCCAGGCAAAGAGCGCTGTTTACTTCCAGACGATCCGCACCGGCGGAAGCTGCTGTTAGAGCATTGTCAATTCCATCTATACAGATTTCAAGTAATTTGAGTTGGGGCATTATCAAACTCCTTTTTTTTTTCGGGTAATCCGGCTAAAATGGCACCGCATAGCATCAGGGCGCAACCAAAAAGCATACGCAGAGAAAAATATTCACCAAGGATCAGGTAACCGCCAAGTCCGGCAAAAGCGCCTTCCAGACTCAGGATCACGGCGCAATCGGCGGCGGGAGCTTTACGCTGAGCAAAAATCTGCAGAGTATAAGCAATCCCTGCGGATAAAACTCCACCGTAGATGATCGGGATCAGGCTCTGCTGCCAGCCACTGGTCGCTGCTTTTTCCTGAAAAATCCAGAGAGGCAGACTGAGAACTCCCACAACAAGATATTGCAGAAAAGCCAGTTTAAAGGGAGAATGCAAACGGCTGTAATGACCGATCAGGCGCACATGAACAGCAAAAACGAGAGCACAGAGCAATATCAGCATGTCCCCGATTGCCAGAACGGCACCATCCGTCATACTAAGCAGATAAAGCCCTGTCACCGCTGTAACCACCCCCAGCCAGGTACGGAAACCTGAAGATTCTCCACTCAGAGAACCCAGTATCGGTACAAAGATCATGTATAACCCGGTAATGAATCCTGCTTTACCGGCAGTAGTGTGCACGATACCCACCTGCTGTAGACTCGCTGCCAGAAAGAGGACAAAGCCCATTATCAGTCCGGCTTTCAACTCTTCTTTACTGAATTTCCAGCCGGAAAAAGGTAACACTACCAGAGCACCGAGAAGGAAGCGGGAACCATTGAAAAAAAAAGGTGTGACATAAGCCATGCTCTGGCGCTGAGCAACAAAAGCAAAACCCCAGATCGCTGCCGCCAGCAGCAACAGGGCATCTGCCTTTAACTTTACATTACCGTGATTCTCACTTTTTAACATTGGGGATAAATAATTATTGGTTGTGGGGGAGTCAAGTTTCCAATGAGAGGGCAGGATGTGCTCGCACCTGACTGATGACAACACTCTGCAAAGCCCGTTCGATTAACGCCTGAAAATGTTATTTTAACCTGTTGAATAAGCAAAACTTACATTTCTAAAGAGTAAACTTGTAAACCTTAGGGTGAATTCAGGTTATAATTAACTTCATTCTCTCTACTCAAATATCTATCAATCAAATTTCTATCACTCCCTTAGCTGCCCGTATCACGTGATAACATTATTTTGTTATCACGTGATACGGGCAGCTAAGGGAGTGATAATATCCCGTTAAAGAGAAATTATTTCTTGAGTTATACTTCTTAAATATCCAGGAGCAAATATCTCTTTTCAAATTTTCTGCTTCCGGAAAGCTGAATAGTCTGAGAGCATTGCAGGAAACCGAGCAATCTCACAACGTCTGATAGCGGGAACTCATTAAATTTCTTGACATACATGAAAGAAAAATATGGATTTGGAATAATACAAAAAGGGTGCGGATAATAGATATTAGGAAGTTTATATGAAGATATTACTTATTTTAGGTTTGGCATTGCTTTTATGGGAAAGCGCTTTAACTAACGTTATCTTTGTGCCGGACGATTATTTAACAATCCAGGTAGCAATCAATTATGCTGAAAATGGTGATTCGATCATCGTATCTCCCGGAACTTACTATGAGAACATAGAGCTTCATTATAAGAATCTGATAATAGGCTCGTTTTATCTGATTACCCAGGATGAAAGTTACATTGCCCAAACAGTGATAAACGGAGAGCAGGATGATTATGTTTTAGAAATACGTGGCGGATCAAGTTATGATAATCTGATAACGGGATTTACAATCACGGGAGGTGATGCGATTGTGGGAGGCGGTATTTACTGTTATGGAGCTGATTACACTTTTTCTCACCTTGTTATATCAGATAATCATGCCTTACATTATGGGGGAGGTTTTTATTGCCGCTCCGGTTCAAATATCAATCTGGAAAACGTAGTGATTGAGGGCAATTTTTGTGATGAAAAAGGTGGTGGTATCAGTGTATCCTTTTGGTCAATAATAATAATGGATAACGTTATGATCAGGAATAATGAGGCTATCAATGGCGGAGGAATATATTGTGATGAATCGCTGATCAATATGAACAATTCGACTATTAGAGATAACCGAAGCCATGAAGGTGCCGGGATAAAAACTTATGAAAGTGATTGTTATCTTTATAATTCCAAGATCGTGAGTAATAATGCATCCAATAGTGGTGGAGGAATGTATATAAACAGGACGGATGCCCATTATTCAAATGTATTAATTACCGGTAACACGGCAGAAAGCCAGGGGGGAGGATTATGCATAATGTCATTTTCTACTCTTAGATTTGACCCTGTGAACCGCTGCAATATTTACTTTAATAACATCAACAGTCGAACAGTGGGTAATGATATAAGCTCTTATGTGTCCATTGATGTCATTGTCGATACATTTACGGTGGTGAATCCGGGAACAATTCACGCAGCTCCGCTGGAAAACTTTTATTTTGATATTCTGAATGGAAAGCTGCAACAGGTTAATGCAGATCTTTATGTATCCCCGGAAGGAGATAATAACAACAGCGGATTGAGTGCTGCTGAACCTTTAAGAACGATCAGGAAGGCGAGTTTGATGATCATAGGGGATAGCCTGGAAACACATACAATACATCTGGCAGAGGGAATTTACAGTGCTGATACAAATGATGAGTTTTTCCCGGTGGGATTACCTGACTATATCATTTTACAAGGTGATGATAGGGAGTCAGTGATCCTGGATGCCGGCGGAACTGCAAGAGTGATCTGGCTGGATGACGCTAAACAGGTGACGATCAGCGAATTGACAGTAAGAAACGGAGCTGATCGTAAGGGAGCAGGAATTTGTATCTTTGAATCAACAGCGAACCTGACTAACCTGATCATCTCTGGTAATCTGGCTGAAGAGCAAGGTGGAGGTCTATATTCCCGGGATTCCGATGTTATTATAGACAATGTAATAGTTGAAGATAATTCCTCAGAACTGATGGGTGGAGGAATTTATTGTTCCGGTGACAATTCGATCCAGATCAGTAATACGACGATCAGGGGAAACTCGGCAATATTCGGTGCTGGAATGCGAAGCAATAGCTGCCAGGTAACATTGACTGACGTTTTATTTGCTGAAAATGAAGGTAACTCTTCCGGCGGAGGATTTTTTGCGGAATATGCAGATCCGGTAATGAACAGGGTGACATTTATCAATAACACTGCGCATTATGGCGGGGGAATTTATTGTATGGTATCTTCTCCTTTATTGAAAAATGTTACGTTGACAGGCAATGCGGCAGAAAGTGACGGAGGTGGAATATTTTGCATAAATGATTGCCATCCGATAATAATTAACAGCATTTTCTGGAATGACCTGCCCAATGAGATACATTTCAGCGGAAATTTGCAGAATGATGTTACCTTGATTTATAATAATATTGTCAGTGGAGAAGAAGGCGTTCATACGAATCAATCGGGTACAGTGAACTGGCTGGAAGGTAATATTTACGAAGATCCGCTTTTTACGGAAGACCATCATCTCTGGGGTAATTCACTGTGTATTGATGCCGGGATCGCTTATTTTGAATATGAGGGTGAGGTGCTGATTGATCTGAGTGAAGATGAATATTTTGGTTCTGCACCTGATATGGGGGCTTTTGAACATGATCCTCTGGCTGAAGATAAGAATGTAATTGATAATGGAGAATTGATGATTGAGAATTATCCTAATCCATTTAATCCTTCGACACGGATCGTGTTTGAGATTCCTGAGGAGGGTGATGTGGAACTGGGGGTTTATAATCTGAAAGGGCAGCGTATTCGTGAATTGAAAATTGAAAATGTAAAATGTAAAATTAAATCGGCGATCTGGGACGGAAAGGATGATTCAGGCAGACAGATTGCATCAGGGGTTTATCTATTGCGATTACGGGCTGGGGAACAGGTGATTGTGAAGAAGGTGATGCTGATGAAATAGAATTAATCGTTAGTTATGAGTCGTGAGTCGTTGGTCGTGAATCGTGAAAATTTAGGAGGAGCGGGAATAGTTTGACAATTAGATTGTATGCTTCAATTTCGGGATAAATCTGTTTAGGAGTGTAATTATGAAAATATTGCGTGTATTATTTATATCTATAATGCTGCTATTCCTTTTATCAGGATGCGATGATAATGATGATAAACAACCTTTGAGTTCGAGTTTCTGGACTGATGGCTATTGCCAGCAAACGAGTGTGCAGCATGCTTTGCCGGGGATGACGGAAATAACTTTTAAGCAGGATGGCGACTGGACAACTTTGCCGATCGTGAAACTGCCGGATAGTTTCGTAGGCTGGGATCAGAAAAGCAGGATCGGATTTCTGGATGACATTCGTCAAATGATGATGAATCGTGGCGAAGGCAGGGGTCCAGATCTGGCGGGACCGCATAACGGGATAGTGGCTACGGTTGGTTATAAGCGCGATGACAGTTGTTTTAGTTTGAATAACGCCGTTAAGGGGATGGGCTTTCTGCCTAAACCGGAAAAGATAGACGAATTGCTGGCTTTGCTGGATTCCACAGTGGATGCCTCGATGCCGGAGAAACTGGATATATTGACTGGTTTTTATGAAAACATTGAAGATAATTTTGACCTGGATAAGCAGGTTTCGCTGGAACTATATTCCAATCCTGAGTTTATGACGCAGAGTTTTCTGAACCAGGTTTATAATCCTGTTTCTACGATTGTATTTCTGGATATTCCATCTTATAAAGTGAAAACGGTCGTACGTCTGCTAGATCCGCATGATCCTGAATTGAACGCTTATGAGCAGAAAGTTGTCACCTGGATAAATAAGATCCACAGTTATTTTCATGGTCCTTTCACCGTTGATTTCATGGGTGTGATCTATTATGCAGTACAGGTTTATGACAATTCACCGATGGGACAGAATCCTGATACGGGTATGGGCAGACGCATTATGCCTCCCCTGCCGTAATATCAGCCACGGATTACACGGATTTACACGGATAAGAAAAAAAACTCATTAAAGGGAACTGAAATGAAGAGAGTGTATTTTTCAGGGTTTCTTGTATTACTTCTTTTTTTGGCAGGTTGTGCAGGAAGGGTTTATAAAACGGAAGGCGGTTACCGGCAGGGTCATAAATTTTTCAGTACTGAAGAGGCAAAAAAACAGGCTGCTGCCGGAAAAGGTGAAGTGATGAACCTGGTCTGTTCTTATTACGGTACGAAATTCCATGGCAGAAAAACCTCTAATGGTGAAACCTTTGATATGTTCAAGATGACCTGTGCCCATAAGGAAATGGAGTTTGGCACGATGCTCAAAGTGACGAACCCGGATAACGGGAAATCGGTGACCGTGAAAGTTAATGACCGCGGACCATTTGTGGAGAACCGCGATATTGATCTTTCTTATGGTGCCGCCAAAGAACTGGGCATGCTGCATGACGGCGTGAAGAAAATGCAGGTGGAAATCTTAAGTAAACCGTGAACGGTTTACAATTGATAATTGATAATTGATAATGGATAATGGACAATTAAGATTTAGTGAAGAAGTGGCGGATGCTTTGAGTTCCGGCTTGGCGGTTGTGGCTCTGGAATCTACGATTATTGCGCATGGGATGCCGTTTCCGCAGAATCTGGAGACGGCGCGGCATCTGGAAGAAATAGTACGGGAGAACGGTTGTTGTCCGGCTACTGTTTTTTTGCGGGATGGCTTTATCCGGATTGGCACGGATGATGATGATCTGGAATTTTTGAGTCAGGCAAAGGATGTGAAAAAAGTTACTACGCGCGATCTGGCGGAAACACTGGTCAATAAATGGACGGGAGCTACTACGGTCGCTGCCACGATGCATTGTGCCAATATGGCAGGTATCGAGGTTTTTGCTACAGGCGGGATTGGTGGCGTGCATCGCGGTGTAGAAATGAGTTTTGATATTTCGGCTGATCTCACGGAATTGCAGAGGACGCCGGTAATCGTGGTTTCGGCAGGAGCAAAAGCGATTCTTGATATCGGCAAAACTCTGGAATTTCTGGAAACGGCTGGCGTGCCGGTTTATGGCTGGCAGACTGCTAGTTTTCCGGGATTTTATTCGGCAAAAACGCCCTGGAAAGTAAACCGCATAAACGAAGTAAAAACTATTGCTGAGATTTTTAAACGTCAGAGAGAAATAGGTTTAAATAGCGGAATGCTGATCGCTAATCCCATTGCAGAAGAATTTGAGATAGCCTGGGATAAAATGGCTTTGATCATCGAGCAGGCAATTGCGGATATGGAAATTCTAAGGATCAGCGGCAAAGGCGTTACGCCATTCCTTTTGAACCGCATAAAAGAAATTACGGAAGGCTGTTCGCTGACCACGAATATACGGCTGGTGGAAAGTAACGTAAAGCTGGCGTGTGAAATAGGGAAACAATTGATAATTGATAATTGATAATGGGAAGATAAATATGGAAAAGATAATTATAAGGGATTATGAGGAGCAGGATTTTGGGGCAATTTTGAGGATTTGGCAGGAATGCGGCTGGCTGGAAGATAAGATGGACGATATTTTGAAAGATATCATCGGAGAATGCCGCATCAAGGTTGCCGAAATTGGAGGTTCCGTAGAAGCTTCGGCAATGGCAACTGACGGGCGGCTGCACTATCTGGATGAAACGTTTAAGATCAATATCATCAATGCAGTAACGGTATCGCTGGTTGCCCGAAAATCGGGACTGGCAAAAAAAACATTGGTCCAGCTTCTGAAAGATGAGGCTGCTGCCGGTTATCCGCTTAGCGTATTGGGGATTTTTGAACAGGGATTTTATGATAAACTGGGTTACGGATCTGCTAATTATTACCGGCAGATGCACTTTGATCCGGCTGAAATGAAGGTTCCCGTTAATTGCCGTATTCCCCGCCGGCTGAATAAAAATGACTTTCTGGCAGTGCATGAGAACAGATTGAACCGCAGCCATCTGCACGGGCATATTGAAATGACTTCCGTGATAGCCACCAAATCTGAGATAGAATTTCACAAGAAAGGTTTTGGGCTCGGATATTATAATGATGAAGGCAGATTAACCCATCACTTATGGATCGATCCGCAGGATCAGGAAAGCGGACCATACCGGATCATCTGGTGCGCTTATGAGACTAATGAACAGTTTCTGGAATTATTAGCGCTGATGCAGTCTTTTAATAACCAGGTGCGTGAGATCACACTTACGGAGCCGGCAAATATACAGATAACGGATTTTTTGCAGAAACCCATCCATACCAAAACAATCACGCGGGGAGCAAAATTTCAGAATTATATCAATTCCAATGTTTTCTGGCAGTTACGCATGCTGGACGTGGAAAAATGCCTGCGAAAAACTCACTTGCAGATTGAACCTTTCGAATTTAATCTGGAGTTAAATGATCCCATTATGAACTTCCTGGATAAAAACAGCAAATGGCAGGGCTGTGGTGGTGAATATTTCGTAAAACTGGGTACTGAATGCGAAATTGTGAAAAATTTCCGTATCGGTTATCCGGTTTTGAGAGCAGGCATCGGGGCTTTCAGCCGCATGTGGCTGGGTGTGAAACCTGCCAGCGGATTAGCAGTAAGTGATGAACTTACGGCGGAACCGGAACTTTTAAAAAAACTGGATAGAGCATTCTGCTTACCGGAACCGCAGCCGGACTGGTGGTTTTAGGTGATTAATAATTAATGATTAATAATGTTTTATTTTCGATAAAATTCAGTAAATTTTCCCTGTAACGAATGTTATAACAAAGCACAATCTAACGAAAAGATGTTAGATTGTGCTTTGTTTTCCCACGGGATTAGCCCGGTATCAGTGGTTTAGTTGTAAAATATTATTATTTATGTAGTTGGGTTAATGCGTCGGGAGCATAAATAATATTTGAGTATTTTTTCAGGATTGGGAGAAAATTATTTTATTCTGTGGGGAACGTTAGTTTAATAGCTGCTGAAAATGCTATGAGTCTGCAGGCAGTAAGTCAGATGTTCACCAGGGTGAACGTAGTGAGTTTCCATCCTTCGCTGAAGCTTCGGCACGGTCTGAGCGGAATGAATGACGACTTTTTCGGTTTGAATTTTAGGAGACGTGATCGTGTTCATTCCCCATGCTGCGCACTGGTGAACGTCCACTGGCTATCATCCATCATCTTACGTGTACATTCCACGGGTCGTGTTTTGGTTAACGGCATTTTGGTGATTTTTGGAATGATTAATGCTAACAATATTAATTGTATAGGAATGTCGAGGATAAGGAGCAGGAAATGAAGCAGCTAATATTTTTTATAATTATAAGTGGATTGCTGACTTTATCGGCGATGACAGATATAAATCTTGATGGTAAATATGACGGGGTAAAGCTGATAGAACATGATGAAGAGGGTTTGAGTATTGAATGTGAGATTCAAACTTTGAGCAGTTTTGAGAGTAATACACAGCGGGGATTATTTAGCGAATTGAGTGCAGCAGGTTTCAGTTTTGGACAGGAAACCGGTTTGCCCAAACTACCGGAACATGGGGAATTGATTGCTGTTCCTTTGGGTGCAGAAGTGGAAATTGTGATCAATGACAGTCAGATAGAAGAATTTCCCTTAGCCTATTTTGGGATTAGTAATGAGTTAATGCCCGTGCAGCCACCGCTTTCGAAAAGCATTGATCCGAATCAGGTGGAATTTTTGTGGGATGAAGCAGCTTATCAGATGGACATGTGGTATGGGAAAGATGCTGTTTCTGTTGCAGAAATCGGTATTTTGCGCGGGATGCGCATCTTCCGGCTGGTATATGCGCCGGTAAAATATAATCCTGTAACAGGAATGATCCGAATAATTAACAAAGTTGACGCTACTGTCCATTTTGTTGGCAGTGATGCGGAAGCCACGGAAGAATTACGAGGCAGAACGTGGTCTCCGTTTTATGAGCGGATTTATGGAGAAATGCTCTTTAATTATACGCGATTAGAAATGCGGGAAGATATTACGCGCTACCCGATTAAATATGTGATAATTTCAGATGCCATGTTCACGGCACAATTGCAGCCATTTATTGAATGGAAAACGCAGCAGGGCTATGAAGTGATCGTGGCATATACAAATGCGATCGGGACATCGACAACGGCAATTGCTAATTATATAGAAGGATTATGGGACGAGGCGACGCCGACAGATCCAGCGCCATCATTTATATTATTTGTGGGAGATACGGCCCAAATCCCGGCATATAATGGCTCGCAGGGCAGTCACGTGACCGATTTGAATTATGTGCGACTGGAAGGTGTGGATTTTATGCCGGAAATATATTATGGCAGATTTTCGGCGAGAAATGTGGCAGAATTGCAGCCGCAGATTGATAAAACCCTGGAATACGAGATGTATCAGATGCCTGACCCGTCTTATCTGGGAGAAGTTGTGATGATAGCCGGAGTGGATGCGAATTTCAGTTCGACCTGGGCAAACGGCCAGATCAATTACGGCACCAGTAATTATTTTAATGCTGCGCATGGTATATCTTCGTATACTTATCTATATCCGGCATCAGGCAGCAGCGCAGCGCAGATCGTGCAGAACGTGTCTGATGGGGTAGGATATGTTAATTACACAGCGCATGGATCATCAACGAGCTGGTCGAATCCGAGTTTTACGATCAATAATATCAATAATCTGCAGAATGACCATGAATATCCACTGGCAGTGGGCAACTGCTGTTTGACGAATAAATTTGAAGTAGGCGAATGTTTTGGCGAAGCCTGGCTGCGGGAAGAAAACGGAGGAGCCATCGGATATATAGGTGGTACGAATTCCACTTACTGGGATGAAGATTTCTGGTGGGGAGTAGGATCCGGGAACGTAACGGCGAATCCGACGTATAATGGCACCGGACAGGGAGCTTATGACGGTATGTTCCATGATCATGGCGAAGACTTTGAGGGCTGGTACACCGCGCAATCGGCAGTGATCATGGCAGGCAATCTGGCAGTAGTGCAAGCCGGTGGTTCGATGAATTACTACTGGGAGATATATTCCTTGATGGGTGATCCGTCATTGATGCCGTATTTTGGCATTCCTGAGGAGAATAATGTTGTGCATACAGAACAGATCTTTATCGGCAGTATAAATTTTGCCGTAAGTGCAGAGCGCTATTCTTATGTGGGATTAACTTTGGATGGCGAACTTATAGCCAGCGGTATAACGGACAGCGGGGGAGATCTGATACTGGAATTTCCGGTGATGAATACTGCAGGAACGGCAGGGCTGGTAGTAACCTGTCAAAACAAGGAACCATATTTTGCAGAAATCCAGGTATTACCCAATGCCGGGGCATTTTTAGCAATTAATGATTATACAATTAATTCCGATAATGGGGATGAGAACATCGATTATGGAGAAACAATCGAGTTAAGTCTTGTTATAGAGAATGTGGGAGTGGAAGCAGTAGAAAACGTATCTGCATTATTAGCAATTAATGATCCCTATATAACTTTGACAAACGGCACAGTCAATGCCGGCAGCATAGCGGCAGGAGCAACGGCAGTAATCGCCGGTTTCACTTTCGAAGTAGCTGAAAATATTCCTGATGGTCATGAATTTCCGGCAGATTTCGATTTCAGTTATATTAGCGGCAGCAATGAAGCAACGCTGCCGTTAACTGCATACGCGGGAGTATTGGCGCTGGGAGGAGTTTTTATAACCAGTGATGATAATAATAACGGACGCCTTGATCCGGGTGAAACATGTGAAATGGAACTGGAAATTATAAATAACGGTGGATCACTGCTGGAAAGCATCATTACGATGGTGAGTTCTGCCAGCGAATATATTACAGTAACAAATACCTGGTCATTTATCCCGGAAATATCTGCGGGTGAAAATGGGTTTTATCCATTTATGGTGGAAGTGACGGGCAATTGTCCGGTTGGGGAATCAGTAGTTTTTTCGGCTGAAGTAACAGCAAATCTCAATCAGAATCTAACGAGCAGTTTTGCCTTGTTAGTGGGTCGTACTCTGGAAGATTTTGAGACGGGAGATTTCAGTGTGTGGGAATGGGAATTAAGTGGCAATACCAACTGGTTTGTGAGCAATGAAGCGCCTTATGAAGGTGAATATTGTGCGGAATCAGGAGATATCGGCAATTCACAGATATCCACACTTTCCATAGAATTGGATGTGCTTTATGACGATGAAATAAGTTTCTGGCGGAAAGTATCTTCAGAAGCGAACTGGGATTTTCTATATTTTAATATCGACGGAGAGGAAATGGGAAGCTGGAGCGGGTCTCTGGGCTGGAGTGAAGCAAGTTTTCCTGTTTCAGCAGGAACTCATATTTTCAGTTGGGTTTATGATAAGGACGGTTCTCAATCAACTGGTTCTGATTGTGCCTGGATAGATTATATAACATTTCCGGCATTAGGCGTTCCAACACCACCGGAAATGAGCTGCAGTGTAACGGAAATTACCCAGACTCTGGAATTGAATAGTACTGGAAGCCAGAGCTTCACGATCGCCAATACCGGAGGCGGAACCCTGTATTATTACTTGAGCCTGGCAGAAACCGGCCGCAATATTGGAGGCTCAACTTTTACATGTGATGCAGAAACATATTTACCTGGTGAAACCGTAACCTGGAACCTGGAAGTTTATAATAACAGTGGCGATTCGGAATGGCTGTCAGATATAATTGTTGAATTTCCCCCGGGCGTGAGTGTGATAAGCGCCACAGATTTTACGAGTGATTCAGGCAACCTGTACTATAATGATGCAACAGGTAATGGGATTAGTGTGGAATGGAATGATCCTAACGGGGGCTGGGGGGAGATATATGGAGGCGAGACGGCAAATGCTTCTGTGACAGTAACAATTGACGATAATTTTACCGGTAACTTGAATATGGACTGGACACTTCTGGGGGATGATTACGGTACGGCTCCTCATGAAGTTTCGGGAACCTTAACTTTAACAGCGGAGATAATCTTTCTGGAATGGGTGACCCTGAATCAATATAGTGGTATTCTTAATGGCGATGAGAGTGATGAAATAATGATCAGCTTTGATTCCAATCCTCTGGAACCAGGCATATATACTGCTAATCTGATAATCAATGACAATCGTGAGATCACGATAGTACCGATACTTCTGCAGGTGGGGGGAGACATTTCTTATGGAGATATTGACGATAACGGCAGCGTGGAAGCGCTCGATGCATCGTTGGTTCTACAATATTCAGTCGGCATAGATCCGGCACCTTTTGCGCCGTTACCCTGGGAGATATGGCGGTTATTACGCTCTGATGTGGATGGTAATGATATGACGGAAGCCTTTGATGCTTCGCTTATTTTGCAATATACAGTGGGCATAATCACAGAATTTCCTGTCGAGCAGGGGCGCAGGGAAGAACTGACGGAGCCAGAACTGGATTACAGGATAACTGCTGATGAGATCATATTTTCAAGTAAGGATGAGGTGTTTAGTTTCCTGCTGCTTTCAAATGAGCAGGCAGCCTTGGGTAAGGTAGAGATATTTGATACAGATATGCTCAGGGCAGTGAATAATTGCGATTGTTTCAACGTTGCCCTGGCAACAGCGGAAGCAGGCATTGGCGATATAATGAGCATTCATTATCGATCAGGGGAGGTCGTCAAAGATCTGGAATTTGGGATTTATCTAAATGGAATTTATACTAGATTGCCCATATCTGCAGAGGAACTTTTGGAGTCACAATTGCCACAGGTGACAAGCCTTAACGGTAATTATCCTAATCCCTTTAATCCTGTAACCACCATTGCATACCAGTTATCGGAGGCCACGGAAGCAAAGCTGGAGATCTATAATCTGAGGGGCCAAAAAATAATCACGCTGCTTGATTCGTACCAGGAAGCAGGTAAATACAGTATAGTGTGGAATGCAGAGGCAGCTTCGAGCGGGATATATTTCTATCGGCTGCAAGCAGGAGGTTTGATACAAACGAGCAGGATGATCCTGCTGAAATAGAAATTTAAGGCTGCTCTTTTCCGGGCAGCCTTTTTTGTTGTTGATCATAGATCCTCATAAGAAGAGACTGGCGCTTTTCCTTGACAAGGGAAATTGGCGAAAAATTGTAACCTGAAAAAATAAATAATGGAGATAGATATGAGTGGAAATCGGATATTAAAGCATCCAATTCTCCCGATTACAGAGCGACCGCCGCTCTCTTTTTACTGGAATAAAACGCCCCTTACTGCCGGCAAAGGTGAGATGATAGCCACCGCTCTTTTTGCCAATGGCATCAGAATTTTCGGTCATCACCATAAGGATGGTTCTGCTTTAGGGATTTTCTGTGCTAACGGACAGTGTGCCAAATGCACAGTGATAGCCAACGGCAAACCAGTGAAATCATGCATGACGGCAGTGCGGGAGAATATGATCGTGGAAAGTGTGGAAGGCTTGCCGGAACTGCCGGAAACAACTGAATCTCCAGATTTAAAGGATATCGAAGAGATAAGCACACAGGTTTTGATCATTGGTGGGGGGCCTGCCGGATTGTCGGCAGCCCTGCAACTGGCCGAGTATAATATCAAAGCAATCCTGGTGGATGATAAGGAAGAACCGGGTGGTAAGCTGGTATTGCAGACGCATAAATTTTTCGGTTCGGTAATTGACTCTTATGCCGGCACACGTGGAAACGATATTGGTCGTATGCTGGCAGAGCAGGTGAAGGAAAGTGAAACCATTGAGATATGGACGAACAGCACGGCAATATATGCCTTTAGTGATAAAAAAGTGGGAATATTAAGAGAAGGTGAATATAAACTGGTAATACCGGACGTAGTATTGAACACAGCAGGAGCACGGGAGAAGTTTTTACGTTTTCCCGGGAATGATCTGGCAGGGATATATGGAGCCGGCGCTTTTCAGACCCTGGTAAACCGCGATCTGGTGCGACCGACGCAGCGTTTATTCATAATTGGTGGAGGAAATGTAGGCTTGATTGCGGGTTATCATGCTTTGCAGGCAGGCATAGAAGTAGTGGGGCTGGTGGAAGCTTTACCTCAGTGCGGCGGGTATAAGGTGCATGCAGATAAACTGAAAAGACTGGGAGTACCTGTCTATACATCGCATACGATAATTTCTGCTAATGGAGAGGAGACGGTGGATTCCATCACTATAGCTCAGATAAACAATAAATTTGAATCTTTAGCGGGCACGGAGAAATCCTTTGCTTGTGATACGATATTGATAGCAGTAGGTTTAGAACCAGTAAGTGAATTTACAGAAGCTGCACATAAAGCGGGAATGCCCGTATTTTCTGCCGGAGATGCATCTGAAATAGCGGAAGCCTCTTCAGCGATGTTCAATGGCAAGATAATAGGTGTGGAAGTAGCCCGATATCTGGGAGCAGAAGCACCGGAAATACCCCAAAGCTGGTTCGAAAAAGCAGATATTTTGAAGGCACATCCCGGTAAAATTGTATGTCCCGACTATATGCAGGCAATGAACAGCGGAGTATTTCCGGTTATTCACTGTTGTCAGGAAATTCCGTGTAATCCCTGTAGCTCGATCTGTCCGACTAATTCCATACATTTACACGATGACCCGATCATGGGCATACCTAATTATGATGGAAGCTGCGTAGGTTGCGGAGAGTGCGTGCGAATATGTCCCGGATTAGCGATTACACTGGTTGATTTCCGTAATAATGAAGATATGCCGCTGGTGACATTACCTTACGAGGTAGGTAATATTCCTTTGGAAGCCGGTGAGAAGGTGAGAACCGTAGATATAGACGGAAATGATCTGGGAGTGATGGAAGTGGTGAAAGTACTGAAGAAACATACAACCAGAACCCAATTAATAAAGATCAGCGCTCCTTCTGAACTCGCGAAACGAATAGCCGGTATTAGAATACAGTCAGAAGCTGTAAGCGCACCGCAGGCGAAAGCAATAATGCCGGAGCAGATGAAAGATGATGCCCTGGTCTGCGTCTGCGAGCGTGTAACGGCAGGAGAAGTGCGGCAATTAATTAGAAAAGGGGTAACAGATATAAATCAGATCAAGGCAGTGACCAGAGCAGGTATGGGACCATGTGGAGCAAAGACCTGCACAAACCTGATCAACCAATTGCTGCGGGAAGAAGGCATCAGCCAGGAGAAGATTGTTGCTAATACCAGGCGACCGTCGTTTGTGGAAGTGCCTTTGGGAGTTTTTGCCGGCAGCAGGGGAGATAAGTGATGAGCAAAAATATATTTGATGTGATAATAATTGGAGCCGGGTCAGTAGGATTACCGGCAGCAAAATCATTAGCAGAAAAAAAGATGAGAGTTCTGGTATTAGATGCTCAGGCATCACCGGGTCAGGCAAATGCCAAAAAAGCGATAGGCGGGATCAGAGCAACGCATTCCGATTATGGCAAGATCAGGATCAGTCTGCGTTCCATTGAGATATTTGCCGGTATGGAAGAGGAATCGGGATACGATATTGGCTGGTTGAGAAATGGCTATAGTTTTCCGGCATACAGCGAGAAAGATGAAAAAACTCTCAAGAACCTGATGAAGATCCAGCATGAATTCGGTTTGAATATCAGCTGGATTTCTCCTGAAAAGTATAATGAACTTGTGCCTGGGATTAATATGGAAGGTCTGCGTGGTTCAACATATTCGCCGGAAGATGGTTCCGCATCACCATTACTGGCGAGTAATGCCTATTACCAGTTGTGTCTGGAGCGGGGAGTGAGTTTCAGGTTTGGAGAAAAAGTTACCGACTTGAAGTTCAACAAAGATTCTGTGGAAGTGACTACTGACAGTGATAATTACAGTAGTCATTTTGTGGTGAATGCCGCTGGAAATGAGGCTCGGGAAGTGGGAAAAATGGCAGGACTTGAACTTCCTGTTTATCCTGATTGCCATGAAGCAGCAATAACCGAGCCGGTGAAGAGATTTTTTGGTCCCATGGTAGTAGATATGCGACCTGCAGAAGGCTCTAAAAATTACTATTTTTACCAGAATAATGAAGGACAGGTTGTATTTTGCATCACTCCGGATCCGCCAATTCCGGGAACTTGCAGTGAGAGCACTTCTGTATATTTTCCTCAGATTGCACGTCGAATGGTGAAACTTTATCCGCGTCTGGCAAACCTGAAAGTTCGTCGAAGCTGGCGGGGACAATATCCAATGACGCCAGACGGTTTTCCCATCGTTGGTTTCCCGGAAAATCTGCCGCAATATTTCAATCTGGTTGGTATGTGCGGACAGGGCTTTATGCTGGGACCGGGTTTGGGTGAATTAACAGCGCGCTGCCTGACAGCGACTAAAAATGACGATGATGACAGGATTTTGGCAAGCTTTGCCTTTAACCGTGATTTCAGTGGCACAGAAGCCTTTAAATAAATTGCTGCTCAGGCAGTTTTTCCGGAGAAGTTGATGAAAATAATGATCGAAAGTCAGAAAAATTACGAACTGCCGGCAGTGAAAGCAATCATAGACAGGATTTTTGCTGAGTTTGCTCTTATCAATAAACTTCAGGAATGCCGAACAGTTTTATTAAAACCAAACCTGCTGGGTGCTTATGCTCCATCCAGAGCAGTAACAACGCATCCTGTTGTTATCGAGGCAGTTATAATCAAGCTGCAGGAATTGGGAAAAGAAGTATGGCTGGGTGACAGTCCCGGAGGTTCATTACCTGTCAGCAGGGTCTGGCAGGTTACCGGAATTGATGAACTCTGCTCCCGCTATGGCGTGCGGCTGCTCAATTTTAATACAGCCGGTATCTCTGAACATAAACTGCATGGAGAGAGCTATCAGTTGGCGGAATCGTTTTTTACGGCAGATGCCGTAATAAGTCTGGCAAAGTATAAAACACATTCTCTGATGAATTATACCGGCTGTATCAAGAACCTTTACGGGCTGGTGCCGGGATTAAAGAAATCTGATTATCACAGCCGCTATCCCACCTATAATGATTTTAAAAGAGTTATCACTGATATTTATGAAATCTGCTGCAGGCGGATAGTGCTTCATATTCTGGATGGTATAGACGGGATGGAAGGTGAAGGTCCGTCAGCGGGAATACCGCGAAATTACGGAATATTACTGGCATCAGTCAGTGGTGCGGCGCTGGATGTGCAGGCAGCCGGTATGCTGGGTTTTAAAAGAGAACAGCTCGCATATCTCTATGAATGTCTAAATATGGAGCAGATTCCGGAACAGGAAATTTCCGTGGATACGCGATGGCAGAAATATGTTTTTCCTAATGTAAAAATCAGGAAAGTAAATCAGATAGTAAAAATGATACAGCATTCCCCCCGATTTATGCAGGATATATTCCGGTCAATTTACAAATTTTATCCCGACTTTAATGATAACTGCCGGCTTTGCGGGGTATGCAAAGAAAGCTGTCCCGTGCAGGCTATCACTATGACAGAAGGGGCGAAAACTCCCGTTATTGATTACGCTAAATGTATAAAATGCATGTGCTGTCACGAGCTTTGCCCTTATCAGGCGGTTTATATCCATAAAAGTTTCCTTGCCAGATTCCTCGTAAAATAGAATTTTGCTTTCAGACACTGGAGGTAGAGTAATGGTGAAAGTGAAATGGTTTGGGCATAGTTTCTGGGAGATTTCCACTGAAGATATGTGCCTTGTTACCGATCCTTTCTCGGATATAGGTTACTCAATGCCGGAAGACTTGAAAGCAGACGTTGTGCTTTCTTCCCATGACCATTTTGACCACAATAATATCAGCCTGATACAGGGGAATTATGAACTTTTACGCAGCGAAGGCAGTTATAATCTAAAGGGCGTTGCTTTTGAGCTGATTCCGGTATGGCATGATGAAAATCAGGGAAAGAACAGGGGGAAAAACCTCTTGCTGAAATTTGCGCTGGAGGGGAAAACTTTCCTGCATTGCGGAGATCTGGGTCATTTGCTTTCTAAGAAGCTCATCAGGCAATTAGGGAAAATAGATATTCTCCTGATTCCGGTAGGAGGAGTTTTTACGATCGATGCCGAGTTGGCAAAAACACTTTGTACTCAGCTTAACCCGCAAATCATTTTCCCCATGCACTACAAAACACCGGTATTGAAGTTTGAACTGGCACCTCTATCTGATTTCACGAAATATTATCAGAGTGTCATTAATTATGACAAATCAGAAGTGGCGTTGACAGAAGATTTATTCCGCGGTGATGAACCCGCCGTTATAATCCTGAATTATGCCTTATAGAACACCTGACAGTCCTTTTAAGACCGGAGTAAAAAAAATATTGCGCACGGCTCTTGTTCTGTTTTGTCTTTTGCTTTTTTATTTGATAATTTATGGAGGGCAATATAGTCTCTTTAGCTTAAGTCAAAGCACGGCCGCAAATAAACATGCCCGGCAAAGGAATATTAACCAGAAGCAGATCAACGATGCAGTAGCTATGGAAAACTATCTTATCCAAACAGATAAAAAGACTCAGAAAGAGCTCAGTAATGAGCTGGGTTACAAGGAAAGAGGGGAAAAGATCTACAAGCGGACAAATTAAGGTTTTCATCAAAAAACTATGTTGATGAAAATATACCGGATTCAATAACCAGAAGATAATTGAAAAAAAATAAACATTACCAATTAATATCTGCAATTACAGCCAGCAAGGAATAAATATTGCTACTTAACAATACTGGGGAATAATGAAAAAGGGAGTTTAGGGATGGTATATGAAAATAATGGTGAAAAAGTAACCATTTTATTATAAAAGAATACAATAATAATATAATTGTAAGACCAAACAAAGAAGGAGACTTTTAATGAAGAAGTATTTTTTAGTATTACTCGCAGTTCTGGTCATTAGCAGCCTGTTTGCTATAGATCCGAACGGCAATTATGAAAATCGGGATATCGACGCCAAGGCAGTTAATAATCCCCAAACTGATCTCTTGGTAAATCAGCAGCAAACTGTTTTAGATGCTCCCACAGGAGTAGATTTAACAGCCGAAGAAGATGAAACCGCAGAACCCTTACCTCTCAGCCGCATTGAAGTTTTTATCGGTGACGAGAATAGTACACTTACCAGTTATCAAGACCCTATCAACTTCTACTATTGTAATTCTCTCAGCGAAACAATGTATTACGCAGAAGAACTTGAAGAGCAGGGTGTTACCGGTGGTGCAATAACTGGTATTGAATACTACACGAATTTCTCTACAAATTTACCCGGTATGCCTATAAATATCTGGATGGGTGAAACCGAACTTAACGATCTTTCCGCCGGCTGGATCCCTGCCGGACAACTTACGCAGGTATTTTCAGGAAATCTGGATTTTCTCACTGGCGAACAGGACATCACCGTGGAATTTGAGGAACCTTTCATCAGTAACGGTTTAAATATTGTTGTTATGGTGGAAAGAGTGATGGATACAACATATTACTCTACCATGGATGTCTTCCATGTGACCGCATCACCGGAATATCCCAATCGCAGTATGCATGCTTATAGTGACGGCACGGATTTTGATCCTAATAATCCACCAGCAAATTACTATTATGTGACTTTTGTTCCCAATACTACTCTTTCCGTTAGTACGGAAGGTATGGGCTCTCTGGAAGGCTATGCCTATAATACAAATAATAATGAACCCCTGGAAGGTGTTTTAGTTCAGTTATTCGAACAGCGTCTGCAAGCTTATACTGATGCTTCAGGTTATTATGTTTTCCCGGGGCTTTTTGAGGGTACCCTGGAAGCACATGCCACGCTTTTTGCTCATAGCGAAGATATTGAAACTGTGGTAATTGTAACAGGCGAAACTACGGTACAGGATTTTTATCTGCAACCCGCACCTCAGGTTGAAGTAACCGGTCGTGTTGTTGGGTCAGATTATCCGAATATCGGTCTGGCGGGTGCTGAAGTGATTTTTACTGGTATGGGTGTGCACGAAGGTGTCACTGATGCTGATGGTAATTTTATGATAGACACGGTTTATTCATTAAATACATATCAACTGGTAGTTATTGCAGAGGGCTACGAAGTTCTGGTCGGTGAAGCAGTTATTGGTGCCACAAATACCGACCTGGGAGACATAATCGTCAATGAAGTTGCCTTTCCTGCTTATGATGTAATTGCAACTCAGAATGCTGAAGATACAGTAGTTGATCTCATCTGGCACGGACCAAACCCCAGTGCTGGCAATCTCTGGGATTTTGAAGACGACAATGGTGATTTTGTTGCCGATAATGGCTGGGCCTGGGGAACCGATTCCATGTCTGGTGCTTATAGCGGAACTAATGTCTGGGGAACTGTATTAAATGCTCAGTATGCTAATAGCTGTAATTATCAGCTTGTTACTCCGGAAGTCAGCATTCCCACTGATGATGCCGTGCTTACTTTCTGGCACTGGTATGACATTGAAAACTATTTCGATGGCGGCAATGTGAAGATTTCCGCTGATGGTGGTTCAACCTGGACATTGTTAACTCCTGTGGGAGGCTATCCTGAAGATGCAGTGACAACCAGCAACTCCGGAATACCTGGAGAACCTGCTTATTCATCGAATTCCAATGGCTGGGTTATGGCAACTTTCGAAATCGGAGCTTATCAGGGTGAAGATGTTATGATCAAGTTCCACTTTGGCTCAGACAGTTCCGTGTTATATCAGGGCTGGTACATTGATGACGTTTATATCGGAATTCCTGAAACAGACGTGATCGAAACTGATAATTCCAATTTCAATCCTATAGTATCACTTCCTTCCCAAAATGTGGGTCGTATTGTAGAAAGCTATAATGTTTACCGTTTGCTTATGGGTGAAGAAGAAAATGAAGCATCCTGGGAAACTATTTCAGAAGCCATTACGGACACGCTATATTCTGATCCTACCTGGGATATCCTGGAAAGTGAAATTTATAAATACGCCGTTAAGACGGTTTATACTAATAATGTTCTGGCAGATGCTGCTATCAGTAACTGGGTTGGCAAAGATATGATTGCCACTTTAAATGTGACTCTTACAACTAATGTTGGTGATATTCCTGCCGGTGCCTCAATTTCTCTGGAAGCTACTGAACCTGATCCGGAAGGTTTTTTCCAGGAATACAGTGGCGTTACTGATATAAATGGCGAATGCACAATCACAGGCATCTGGAAAAGCAATTATGACCTGGTTGCTACTTATGAAGGTTTCTCAACTTTAAACGATAATATCGATATTATGGAAGATGTTGTTGATTATGAAGGTATGGTCTATGAAGAGGCAAATTCTCCCTTTGACGTTTATGCTGAAGTGAATGCGTCAGATACGGAATGTGACCTGATCTGGAATACACCAGGAACCTGGCCCGAATATGAGATCATTTATGATGATGATGAAGGTGAAAATGCCACTGCCTGGTATGATGCAGATAATGAACGTTCCGTCTGGTTTACAGCTCAGGGTGGACCCTGTTTTGTTACGGGTGGCAGTATGAATATTTATGATGGAACCTGGCCTGCAGGTAATTATTTAACTCCGTTTACAGCTGCGGTCTGGGCTTATGATGAAGCTACCGGATTACCCGGAGAAATGCTCGGTTCAGTGGAAGTTGTTCCCGAAGATTGTAACTGGGTACCGTTCGAATTTGACGAACCCATTTCTGTGGAAGGTACCGAATTCTTCCTGGGTTACATTCAGGGTGGAACTTATCCTGATTGCGCTCCCATTGCAGTTGACGATACACTTCCAACCGTTGGCAGAAGCTATGAACACTATGCAACCGGTGGTGGAGACTGGGTAATTTCCTCATATCAGGATTTTATGCTGCGTGCCCTGGTAATGGGACCAACTGGTCGCCAGATAACGCTTGGCTATGATAATCCTACAGTAGATTTCAGCTCTGTCATCCCCAGTAAAGGCGCTCTCAGCGAACATGCTTCGAATCTGCCTTTGGGCAGCCAGGAAGTTGGAAATGCTTCTTATGTGTCTGTTTTAAACACAGATCACAGATCCGGATTTTCAAATTCTCAAGCCAATATCAATCCCTTACGTGATCGTGAGCTTCTTGGATATAACGTTATCCTGGGTGAATTCGGAGATGAAGCCAACTGGCCTATGTGGACACAGGTAAACACAGTTCTCGTTGAAGATACTGTTTACACTGATACGGACTGGGTTAACCTGGATAATGGAACCGTCTATACTTACGGTGTTCGCGCCGTATATACAAATAATAATCAGTCTGATCCTGGTTTCAGTAACTGGGTTGGCAAAGGTATGTATGCAACTCTGGAAATCAGCCTGACTACTAATATTGGCGATATTCCTGCTGGAGCAGAAATATCCATAACAGCAACTCAGCCTGATCCCGATGGTAATTATCCCGAATATAGCGCTATCGCCGATGATGCAGGAGAATGCACCATAACCGGTATCTGGAAAGGTAATTATGATCTTGAAGCACAACTATTGAATTTTGCTGATCTGGAAGATAACATAGACATTATGGAAGACGTTGTCACTTATGACGGTATGATCACAGAAATGATGTATCCAGCCTTTGACCTTTATGTGGAAGAAAACCATGATGGCAATGCCTGGCTTACCTGGCATTCTCCGGCAGGAGCTTTGAACTCCTTCTTTGATTTTGAAGATGATAATGGCGAATTCGTCGGCGAAGCCGGCTGGGAATGGGCTGCCGGAAGCAATGCCGGAAATGCCTGGAGCGGTGAAAACTGCTGGTCAACCTGGCCTGGTGCTGATTATCCAAACAATGCTAATACGGCACTATATACACCAATACTTGATGTTCCATCCGCCGAAACACAGTTGATGTTCTACCACTGGTATGACATTGAAAGCTACTGGGATGGTGGTAATGTGAAGATATCAACTGATGAGGGTGGCACCTGGACAATAATAGATCCTATTGGTGCTTATCCGGGTACTGCTGTTGGTTTGAATGGTGAAGTTGTGTATAATGGAACTTCCGCTGGCTGGGTTGCAGCAGCATTTGATCTTTCTATGTATGAAGATCAGGAAGTTATGTTCAAGTTCCACTTCGGTTCTGACAGCTCTGTGGTTTATGCCGGATGGGATATCGATGATGTATATATCGGCGAACCTGAAACACGCGGACTTGCTGTTGCTCTTTCCTCTGAAATGAGCTCATGTCCCTTCAGTGAGACTGCTGGTAATAATCGCCTGGAACGTATGGATGGCTACAGCCTTTTCCGCGGTTTTGCCACTGATGAAGATAATTTTGAAGACTGGGACTTGATCGTTTCCGGCTTACAGGATACAACTTATGAAGATACAAGCTGGCCTCTGATCACGGAACCGGGTGTTTACGAATATTGCGTGAGAGCTGAATATACCGGTGGCGTTCTTTCCGAACCTTCTTTCTCTAATGAATTAGGTTTTAATATGTTTGTTCCCGTTTCTATCAATGTAACCACAGATAGCGGTGACTCTGCAAATGGTGCTGCCGTCTCTCTGGTTAGCAATGATGGTCTTTACGTTTATGAAGGTGTAGTTTCAAATGGAACAGTTGCCTGGGGTGAAGTCTGGAAAACGATCTATTCCTTGACCGTTAATCTTGATGGGTTTGAAGGCTACGAACAGACTGATATTTATATAACTGATGCCACAACTCTGAACGTAACACTTAACGAGCTTATTGCACCTCCTATGGAGCTGGCTGTTAATGAAGGCACCGGTCTGATGACCTGGAGCGAACCTTCATTTGCTGAATATGAAATTCTGCTGGAAGAAGGTTTTGAAACCTGGCCTCCTGCCGGATGGACTTTTGTTGATGATGACGGCGACAGTTTCGGCTGGGATGATGGCGGAGCTCTGGGACTGGATGCCTATATGGGTGCCGGTCTTGCTTATTCTGCTTCCTACGATAATACTGCCTATGCACTCACACCTGACAACTGGCTGATCTCACCTGCTATTTCGATGGATTATGCAGGACAGATCAACTATTTCGTTGCTGCACAGGATGCTGCCTGGGCTGGTGAACATTATGGAGTTTACGTTTCCACTACCGGAACCGATCCTGCTGATTTCACTCTGCTCTTTGAAGAGACAATGGTTGCCCGTAATACTGACAGTGTTGAGCGCATTCTTCCTAAGGGAAGCCGTGTGCAAGGCGCCTGGTATGAAAGAACTGTTCCCGTTGATGGCTACACAGGAAATATCTATCTTGCTTTCCGTCATTTCAACGTTACCGATATGTTCTATCTTGATCTTGATGAAGTAACTGTTTCTCAGGGTGAAATGCCTACTCGTATTCTTGACTATTACAACGTTTACCTGGATGGAAATCTGGTTGGTCAGACAACTGAAACTCAGTTCGCTCTGGCTGCTTTAAATACCTGCATTACCGGTGATGACTATACTGCCGGTGTTTCAGCTCATTTCTCATCCGGAAATGAATCTACCCTTGCTGAGGTTGATTTTACATGTCACTGGGGTGTGGATGCAGATGATAACGTGATCATGGGCGTAACTGCTCTCGGTGACAACTACCCGAATCCTTTCAATCCGGTTACTAATCTCTCATATTCTCTGAAAGAAACCGGACCAGTTGTGCTGGAAATCTATAATGTCAAGGGTCAGAAAGTGACTACTCTCGTAAACGAGATTCAGGAAGCTGGCGTTTATCGTTTAACCTGGATGGGTAATGATGATAATGGCACTCCTGTATCCTCAGGTATGTATTTCTACACTATGAAAACTGGTGATTATACTACTTCTAAGAAAATGGTCTTAATGAAATAGTGACATATGTCCCCTGGGGTTGATTATCTTATTAATAAAGCACCAGGAGGCATGATGAAAGAGCACGCTAATCATTTAAGCAGATTAGAGTTAAAAAGTTTTGAGGGAGAGTTCTTGTATGAATTAA
>JAIPGO010000047.1 GCA_021736135.1 Candidatus Cloacimonadota bacterium | reverse complement strand
GCGGTTAATTTCGGAAATATATCATAGCGGTTCACAGACGGGGACGTCTGTGCTACAGGAGGATGATTGCTACTTTCTACTATTATAATACTTTCCCGGTTATAAATCTGCTTGTAGCATAGACGTCTCGTCTGTGTAAAGCTTTTAACTGCGGCGGGTTTTGCGGTTAATTTCGGAAATATATCATAGCGGTTCACAGACGGGGACGTCTGTGCTACATGAGGATAATTGCTACTTTCTACTATTATAATACTTTCCCAGTTATAAATCTGCTTGTAGCATAGACGTCTCGTCTGTGTAAGGCTTTTAACTGCGGCGGTTTTTGCGGTAAATTCCTGGAATATGTCAAAGCGGTTCACAGACGGGGACGTCTGTGCTACAGGAGGATGATTGCTACTTTCTTTTGAATAAGAACTATTATTACAGTTTGAAGAATACTATTTTCGCAGAGACTTTTATTTATTATGGAGGCTCAGTGTAAATGAAATCCGTTTAGAGCAGACCCCATCTTTTACGGAAGAATATTTCAGTGCAGAAAACGAGAAGGAAAAGAGCAATAGTGTACCATTTTTTATATAAGGGAATCTCTTTATGCAGATATTCATATCTGACCTCACCGGCAGGATATTCCGCTAAAATATCGTTGTTCCAGTAAAATTTTCCCCCGGTTTCCTCAGCCAGAAAAGAGAGCAAGGCCCGGTTTATACCCCGGTCGCGGGATTCCGAATTTGCCTGGTTAATAATAAAGCTGGTTTTACTTTCCAGTCCTCTTTCCGTATCTCGTATCTTCACCTGGTAATTACCTGGTTTTTCGGCAATAAAGGAATAGGCATATTGATCAAAGCTGCGGGTAAGAAAATCCTGAAGATACTCTTTACCATCAAGTTCTAAGGTTATTTCCGCTTTCAGGTCAGTAACAGGAGCAAATTTCTCGTCATAAGCATTGAGCGTTATCTGCACATCCTCGCCAAGCAAATAGCTGTTCTGATGGCTCCAGGCAAGGAAATTTTCTGCTCTGTCATAACTCAGCCATTGCATCAGGTTATCCATAAATGTGAAGTAATGATCGTCTTCACCCCAAAGCTGCCATTTCCAGAGATCAAGAAAACTCAGGAAAAGCACTTTGCCTTCCTCGAATTCCTGAAAGATAATTGCCGGTGGTTCCTGTTCCTGCTGAAAAGTTGCCAGCCTGGTAGCACCCAGACGGGGAGTGGTGTAATAAAACCTTACAGGCGGGATTTCACTTAGAAATTCCTTCATAATATTGAAAGACTGATACTGACTACTCTCAGGTGCAAGCCGAAAATTGCCCTGGAACAACCGGGCAATATTCGAAGGACCGGCAGGATTCAATTCAGCTAATTCCTTAATTGATTTACCCATCAGGAACAAGCCTCCACCCTGCTTAACAAAAGCAGTGATCAGGGCTGCTTCCGCATTATTGAAATGCAGGCCACCATTATTTATAAGGCATAATACCCTGGTGCCTGTCAGCTCATCAGTAAGCCTCACGGTTTCATTTTTCTTCATAAGCTGAGTTTTCTTGAGCAGATAATCCGCTGCAAAGCGCTCATTTTTAATAATTGCCTGCACCAGGTAACGCCCATCCCAGGTCATACCGTCAGAGATCAGAGTAATTTTTGCCTTATCCGGCATCACCAGTATTGCTCCGGGATGCATATTATTAGCAGATTCCAGTTCACCCAGGCTATCCGATTCAATTACAAAACGGAATTGCTTCAGTCCGGTATCCATAAATTCAAATTCAAAAAGAAGCTGCTGATATTTTTCCTGGGAGAAATCAACCTCTTTGCTTTCCAGCAGTTTGTCATTACTGAAAAATTTAACTCGACTATTACCCGTAAACCCCTGGGCAGAGACATCAACCACAAAAGGTGTTAATTCCTTTAACCAGGTGCGCTGATTATAACGCAACCGGTTTATTTCCAGGTCAAATCCGGTAGCCTTAAAATCAAGATCAAGAGCATTGACCGGGAACTGTATATTCCGCATAAAATCGGGATCATCATCAAACCAGCCATCCGAGAAAAGATCAATTGCTTCTACATTCTGCAGCAGGTTTTTTTCCTGCAGATCAGAAAAAGTCTGAGCGAGCCGGGAAGAATTACTGTCCCCCTCAAGACCCGCAGCAAAATAATGTAATTCTGCCTCGTAATTCCGTTGCTGGAGCCCCAATTGCAATTCCAGGGCTGCCTGCTTCTCAAGCTCAAATTTGCTGGTGCCGCCTGACTGTTCCTGCATGGATTGCGAGTTATCAAGGAGCAGAAGAAGCCTGGGCTTCACCTCAATCCGGTTCTTATAAGATAGAATGGGATTAAAGAGAAGGATCATGACGATAGATAGCGTCAGAAAACGCAAAATGCCCAGCATTATGCGCTGCCTGCGGCTTAGTTCCGGCTGCGTATGCCAGTAAAAATATAATGTGATGCCGAGAGCGGCTATAATTCCAATATAAACCATATATTACCAGTATCTTTCTGCTTCTTTATTCACGAAGCAGAAAGTGGGAGCTTTTTTATCTTTATTTATGCACACGGGAATCTTGTCCAGCAGTAAATGTTCTTTCAGTTTCTTTATGAGCAATCTGTCATGTCCGCGAAACAGCGAGATATGATCACCCGAAACCTGTAAAGTGCTATTCGGTACCCAGTTTTCCAGGAGTTTTTCGTAAAGCAGCTCGATAAAGATCAATTCACCCAGCGCAGGATGAAAAGGACCTGCTACAATATCTTCAGGAGTCAGGTCAGAATGCAGGCCAATTTTAAGTAATGGTATCTGAGCCTGCTGGAATAGTTTTACCGCTTCTTTCAGCCACTGAACAGTATCCTCCAGTTCCAGAGGCTGATATTTCCCTGTCAGAAAATATTGTTCCAGCAGCGTACCTTTAAGCACAAGTGCCGGATATAAGCGTACGCCTGACGGCTTCAGGTTCACCGTCTGCTGCACTGTTTTCATAAAAGTATTATAATCATCACCAGGTAAGGCAGGCAGTAACTGGATCACCAGGTCAAAACCGAATTCCTTGACCATTTCACAGGCTGCGATTGCTCTTGCAGCTGAATATCCGCGGGAAGATGCTTCTAATACGTCATCGGAAAAACTCTGGATCCCCAGTTCAATCGTTGTTACAAAGTAAGTTTTCAGGAATTTTAGTTTCTGGGGATCAATGTAATCCGGTCTGGTGGAAAGCCTGATCCCTCTGATCCCGGCAAAGTACATAATTGCCATCTGCAGATATTCAAGCTGTTCTGCCTGGGATAAAGCAGTAAAAGTTCCTCCAAAAAAAGCGATTTCCTTATCCGTTTCCGGATTGTGTATACAGAAATTGTGGATGAGTTTGCGGAAATGATCTTTATCAATAGCCGGTGTTTTTGTGATGGAGTTCTGATTACAATATATGCAGTGAAAGGGGCAGCCCTGATGAGGTATAAATAATGGCAGAATTTTCATAGATTGAGTGAAATGCAGGCGACCTTGGCAGCCTGCTGCTGCGCCTCCTTTTTCGTATGCCCGTTACCTCTGCCTGCTGGTTCGTTATCGATGAGTACTTCTATGATAAAGGATTTGTCATGATCCGGTCCGGATTCACTGATAAGCACATATTTCGGAATTGCCTGGTTCTGTAGTTGCGTATATTCTTGCAGCTTACTTTTGTAATTGATCATATCCCGCTTACCCAGAACTCTCTCGTAATCTGTAAACAACAGCCGGTTAATAAAATTTCTGGCACTCTCAATCCCGCCATCCAGATAAATAGCGCAGATAATTGCCTCCATTGCATCACCCAGAATGGAGCTGTTACTTCTTCCTCCGCTTTTTTCCGCTTCGCGGCTGAGTATGAGGAACTCACCAAGTTTTATTTCTTTGGCTACTGTTGCCAGAAATTTACGTGATACAACCTTTGCTTTCAGTTTGGAAAGCTGACCTTCCGAATATTCAGGAAAACGGGCAAATAAAGATTCAGCTATAATTAAACCCAGAACCGAATCCCCCAGAAACTCCATTCTTTCAAAAGGTGAACCTGTTCCAGCGGGATGCTCTATGGAAGTGTGCGTAATAGCCGATTGCAGTAAAACTTCCGTATGAAATTTATATTGAAGAACCTTCATCAACGCTGTCAGGTTCAAATCCTCCTGCTTTGGCGGATTGAAATTCGTCAACAGACTGTTGATGAGGTTCTTCATATTTTCAAGCATATTTTTTAAATACCAATACCCCGTTATGCCCACCAAATCCCAGTGAATTACTTAAGGCATATTTTATATCCAGTTCCTCGGCACCGTTTTTCACATAGTCCAGATCGCATTCAGGATCAGGAACCGTGAGATTTATTGTCGGGTGTATTTTCCCTGTTTCAATGCTTTTGCAGCAGACTACGGCTTCTATTCCTGCCGCAGCACCTAAGGCATGGCCAACCATGGATTTTGTGGAATTAACCTTCAGTTTATAAGCATGTTCACCAAAGACCGTTTTCAGCGACATCGTTTCATTGCGGTCATTCATCGGTGTGGAAGTGCCATGAGCATTAACATATATAATGTCTTCCGGAGTAATGCCGGCATCTTTGATAGCCATAGTCATCGCTCTTGCTCCACCTTCACCGCCTTCAGCCGGGGCAGTTATATGGAAAGCATCACATGTGGCACCATAACCGACTATTTCTGCATAAATATGTGCTCCTCGAGCTAAAGCATGTTCCAGTTCTTCCAGTACCAGTATTCCGGCACCTTCTCCCATCACAAAACCGTCGCGTTCCAGATCAAAAGGACGACTGGCAGCCTGAGGATCTTCATTACGGGTACTGAGCGCTTTCATCTTACTGAATCCGGCAAATGTCAAAGGTGTCACCGCCGCTTCTGCCCCACCGGCAATTATAATATCTGCATCACCATACTGAATAGTGCGGAAGGCAGTTCCAATCCCATGATTTGCACTGGCACAGGCAGAAGAAATATTGAAATTTATACTCTTGAAGTTATATTCAATGGCTATTTCTGCTGACCCGGCATTGGCTATCATCTTGGGTATAAAAAACGGACTTACCCGTCTTGGACCTTCCAGGTAATGTTTGCGGCACTCATCTTCAAAGGTGTACATACCGCCTATTCCCGTACAAAGCAGGCAGCCAGTGCGGTCAGGCTCATAACCTCCGTCAAGCAATCCGGCATCTGATAATGCTTCCCGGGTGGCATAAAGACCAAATTTTGTATAACGATCCAGCTTTTTCAGACGGCGAAAATCAAAATATTTCTCCGGCTCAAAGTTCCGTACTTCACCTGCTATGCGACTGCTGTATTCTTCACTCAAATCGAAATGAGCAACCTTATCAATTCCCGATTTCCCTGCCAGAACTCCTTCCCAAAATGCCGGAACATCCTGCGCCACGGCATTTATGGTGCCCAGTCCTGTTACCACTACTCTTCTTTTATTCATATATAACCTCTCTAATAAATAGCGGATGAGCATTCCCATCCGCTATCCTGCAATTTTACTGATGAACTGATTATTTATCTTTCAGGAAATTGATAATATCTCCCACTGTGGCCAGCTTTTCAGCTTCTTCATCAGCGATTTCCACATCAAATTCCTCTTCAAATTTCATGATCAATTCCACAGTATCCAGTGAATCGGCACCCAGGTCCTCGATTAATTTTGCTTCAACTGTTACTTCAGATGCATCAACACCGAGTTCTTCAACGATAATTTCCTTAACTTTTGCTGTTATGTCCATAATATCCTCCTGTTTTTTTTCTTTAGGAATTCTTAGGATTTCCCTTATAATTCGGCTTACGCCAAAATTTTTACATTATCAAGCCGCCATCAACATTTATCACCTGCCCCGTTATATAGGAGCTAAGATCCGAAGCCAGGAACAGGCATAGATCTGCCACATCTTCCGGCAATCCCATTCTGCGCATCGGTATTGCCTGTGAATAGCTTTCAACTACTTCTGCTGCCAGTGTATCTGTCATCGCTGTTTTGATAAATCCTGGTGCGATGGCATTGCATCGAACGTTGCGGACAGCTAACTCTTTGGCAGTGGATTTTGTCAATCCTATTATTCCCGCTTTGGAGGCAGCATAATTTGCCTGCCCCACATTGCCCATTATACCGATAACCGAAGCAATATTGATAATCACTCCTTCCCGCTGCTTTAGCATATGACGCACAACCTTCTGTGTGCAGTTAAAAGTGCCTTTCAGATTCACATTGATCACCGCATCCCAGTCTGATTCCTTCATCTTCATCAGCAGTCCGTCTCGCGTGATACCCGCATTATTAATCAGAACATCAATAGTGCCCTGTTCTTCATGAATCATTTTGAATATCTCACCCATCTGTTCATTATTTGTCACATCACCGCGAAAGCCCGAACATAACCAGCCGTTTTGCTTGAATTCTACCACTGTTTCATTAATGCTGTCTTCCAGAATATCAATTATGACTACCTTTGCTTCCCGTTGAGCAAATGCCTGAGCAATTGCTTTTCCTATTCCGCGGGAACCTCCCGTCACGATTACTGTTTTACCTTTGAAATTCATCTCTTACCTCACCTGTTTATAATTCTTCAAGCTGTGCGCAAACACCAGCTATATCTTCCGGCTTTTCCACGTTTAACGTGATCACGTTGCGGTCTATCTTACGCAACATTCCCGAAAGAACCGACTGAGGACCAAACTCCACAAAGATGCCGACTCCCTTAGCAATCATAAAATTCACGCTATCCAGCCATTTAACGGAAGAGTATATCTGTTTGCCCAGATTGTTTTTTATATCTTCTGGATTTATATAAACTTTAGCATCCACGTTGGCAACAACCGGTATTTCCGCTTTCTTAAACTCCAGTTTATCCATTTCCTCTCTCAGCCAGATTTCCGCTTTCGCCACCAGGGGTGAATGAAAAGCTCCACCTACGATTAGTGGCACCACACGTTTAGCTCCTGCTTCTCTGGCAAGCTCCATTGCCTGTCCCACACCCTCTTCTGTTCCGGAGATCACCGTCTGCACCGGCGTATTGAAATTCGCAGCAATTACAATTCCAGCACTTGCTGCCTTTTCACAGATTGCAACTACTTCTCCAGGTGCCAGACCAATGATTGCTGCCATGGCGTAAGATTGACCCTCACTTGCCCTGATCATGAATTCTCCACGCTTATGAACAAGATACATGGCATCATCCGGACTCAGACAGCCGTTAGCCACCAGTGCTGAAAATTCTCCCAGTGAATGACCCGCTACGTAATCTGCCCTTTTCCCCCATCTCTTCTGAAATAACTTGAAAGCACTAAAAGAATGCAATAGTATCGCCGGTTGTGTGAATCTTGTCTCTTTCAATTTGTCTTCAGGTCCTTCCAGCATTATTGCTTCCAGGTCATATCCGGTACGTAACCGGAAATTCTCTAACGCTTTCCTGGTTTCTGAATCTGATTCAATGAACTCCCGGGCCATGCCGACATATTGACTGCCTTGACCGGGAAATATGTAAGCTGTTCTTATCATATACTTTCCCCAGATATTGATTATTTATTTAAATACGAACTAAAAGACTTCCTGATGTCATTCCCGCTCCGAAAGAGGTCATGAGTACTATGTCTCCATGCCTGATCTTGCCGCTGCGCATAGATTCATCAAGCGCTACCGGGATAGTTGCTGCTGATGTATTGCCATATTTTTCAATATTGACGATAATCTTGGATATATCCAGCTTAAGCTTCTTTCCCAGAGCTTCAATAATGCGCATATTTGCCTGATGCGGAATTACCCAGTCAATAGAATTTGTATCCAGATTATTTCGCTTTAAAACTTTTTCGCAGGAACTGAACATGGATTTTACTGCTAACTTGAATACTTTGTTACCTTCCATATATACTGTATGCTGCCGTTCACGCACAGATTTATACGAGGCTGGCATTCTGGAACCACCACCCGGCTGAACCAGTAAATCCCAGTTGGAACCATCTGCCGATATATCCGCATCGATAATGCGGGATATATCTATATCTGAGGCTCGCGAGATTATCGTGGCACCTGCGGCATCTCCAAAAAGAATGCAGGTATTGCGGTCTTTGTAGTTCGTGATTTTGGTCAACATATCTGCGCCGATTACCATTATATGACGATTAATTCCATTCTCTATATACTGTTTGGCAATATTGCTGGTATATATCCAGCCGGGACATCCTGCCGAAACATCAAAAGCCGGGATATTTTTGACCCCTAGATTCCTCTGAACAATACACGCTGTGGAAGGAAACGCATAATCCGCCGTTACCGTGCCCACAATGATCATATCAAGGTCACGCGCTGCCAGTCCTGCTGACTGCAAGGCATGTTCTGCCGCTATTGTGGCATAATCGCTGCAGGCTTTATCGTCTGCTGCTACTCGCCGTTCAGACATTCCCGTTCGCGTCTTGATCCATTCATCCGAAGTTTCAACCATCTTTTCCAGATCAAAGTTATTGAGGATCTTTTCCGGTATGCCGCGACCCGTACCGCTTATTTTTGCATAATATCTTACCATAAATTATCTCTCATAATATTTCTGGGCATGCTCTATGAAATTGGATTCCACCATTTGAACTGCCATCTTTATGGCATTCTTGATAGATTTGGCATCTGATCGTCCATGGGCAATTACGGAAAGCCCGTTCAACCCGACCAGCAATGCACCTCCATATTCACGGTGATCAACTTTTTTCTTCAAATAAGCAAATGCCGGATAGGAAAGTAATGCGCCCAGTTTACTGATCCAATCCGCATTAAACTGCTCTTTCAAGATATGAAACATGGATGATGCCGCACCTTCTACGGTCTTTAAAACGATATTGCCCGTGAAACCGTCACTGATGACTACATCCACTACACCTTTTAAAAGGTCTTTGCCTTCCACATTTCCATAAAAATTTATATCTTCACGTTCACTTAGTGACTTATTTACTGCTTTATATAACTCGTTGCCTTTACTGCTTTCTTCCCCAATATTGATCAGTCCGACGAGTGGTTTCTCTATCTTAAAAAAATGATGCGAATATAAACTCCCCATTTCTGCAAACTGTACCAGGTGCTCCGCAGTACAATCAGCATTAGCACCTACGTCCAGAAAAAGTTCCACTCCCTTAACGGTAGGAAACATTGTTGCCAGAGCAGGTCTCAGCACATTAGGAATTCTGCCGTAAATAAAAAGTGATGCTGCCATTACTGCCCCGGTATTCCCCGCTGAAACCGCAACATCTACATCACCGTCTTTACTCGCCTGGATCAGGCGCACCAGTGATGAATCCTTTTTCCGCCGCGCTATCATTGCCGGAGGGTCTTTCATGCTGATCCTGTCTCTGCAATGCACCACCTGCAATCGCTCCCGGTCAAAAAAATACTTGCTCAGTTCCTTATTCAGCAGCTCTTCATCGCCAAATAACCGAATCTGCTCGCAAATGCCTTCCCTAAGTGCAATAATTGCACCCTCCACTTCCGGGAAAGGTGCATTATCACTGCCATAGGCATCTAATCCTATTATTATGCTCATTAAGGTTTAAGTCCAACGCTGTTGAACGCTATTCTTTTTCTGTCTCCAGTATCTTACGTCCATTATAAAAACCGCAACTGCTGCAGATGTTATGGGGACGTGAAGGCTCTCCACAATTTGAGCACGTACTCACTGCTGGCGCAATGGCTTTATAATGTGTGCGCCGTTTATCTCTACGAGACTTTGACGTCTTTCTTTTTGGTAATGCCATCAGGTACTCCTTTATTTAACATTTTACTATTCTCATTTTGAATGACAATAATTTTCTAACCTCAACCAATGTCAAGCAGTTAAATTGTAAGCAATTCAACGTTCAGCGATCAGGCCCAATGATCACTGTTCACGCGTCACCGTTCTCCATTATACTATAAAAGCCTTTCTGATCAAATATCAGATGATCAAGAACCTGAATACCCAGGATCTTTCCTGCTTCTGTTAATCTTTGTGTTACAGCGATATCATCATTACTTGGAAAGCTTCACCCCTTTCTCCAGCAGCTTTACCATAGGTCTTTCATTCTGAGGTAAATCCTCGATCTTTGTTATAAATGACCTCTTTTGATATAGTAAACAGAGTGAACTCAGTAAACCCGGTTAACAATGTTCACCCCATTCACTAAGTTCACAGAAATAAGAGCCATAAACCAATTTAGTTTTATATATTGCATTTCACGTAAAATCTGCTAACCGTATCCATATCAAATCCATAAGTGCACCGCAGCGAACTTATGAGCGTGGGGCGCTGATAATGGAATTGTGAATTATGAATGCTGAATTTTGATGGAACTAATGGTGATCCGTAATCGGATATCGGTGACAGAGTGGAATTGAGAAATTGTGAAAATGAGAAACTGAGAAGAAGAAGTCGATTATAGATGAAAGATGAAAAATAAAAATGAACTCTGCCAAATCCTCTTAATCCGCGGTTCTAGAATTTGTATTTTTTAATAAGGTCGTGTTCATTCCCCAAGCTTCGCTCTGGTGAACGTCCACTTAGTTTTTGTTGTCTGTGGTTAATCTTTTTTCGCGTCATTTCGCGGCTTTCGCGGTTGAAAGTCTTCTCTTTTTCTATCGCATGAATAAATTTTTAGATGAAACCCGGAAAGGTATTCAGAAGAGTGATAGGGTTATTTGAGGAGAAGAGTTTTTAGGGGGAAAGGGGAAGCAGGGGTTTTCAGGAAGTAGATACCGGTGGGCAGAGTGGCGGCGTTCCAGGTGAGAGTGTGTATGCCGGCAGGAAAAGTGCTATTGCAGAGAATTTCAAGACGTTGTCCTTTCAGGTTATAAACTGCAATTTCCGAACTATGGATGCCGTCACTTTCAAAAGTAATAGTGGTGAGAGGATTGAAGGGGTTGGGATATATGGAGATGAGTCTGTTTTGATGATCAGGGAGTTCAACTAGGTTGTTGGGAGTATTGACAAAATCGAGAGTGTAAGGTTCATAAGGTGACCCGGTAACGGTATTATCAGAAAAGGTGAGGGATGCGCTGTTAGTAAAGATTTGATCACCGGACTGGTCATAGATGCGGAAGGAGATACTTTCTCCGATAATATTCCCGACTATAGTAAAATACCAGAATCCCTCATAATTCGGTGGATTAGGCGGCTGCCAGGCGGCAAGGCTGCGACAGTCGGATTCGCCGGCAGGTCCGAAAGCTGCGGCTATATTTCCGTTATCAAGCTGGAAGAATTGCTCATCAAGTGAGATAGTGGTCATCAGCACCATGGAATATTGCGTCCCTGTGATAACTTCCCAGAGTGGCGGATCATCAGTATTATCATCAGTTGGACCGGCAGCAGCACCTTCGGCGTCTCCATAAATAAGATCAGCAGAAGAATTCATAAATATTTTATAGCCGACGCCCGGTTCCATAGTAAGCAGATCACCAACCCATTCACCAGGTGGATCAATATAATTAGCAGACTGAGCCTGTGTTTTAACCTGTTCCACCAGAGGGACAATGCTGCCAAGCGCTGCAGACAGGCTTAATTCATATTGTGGATAGTAAGCAGTCCAGTTCCATTCTGTATTCAGCGGAATGGGAGTATTGCTATTAATGACCGAGCCTGAAAGCGTAAATCCCGGGAATGACTGGTTCATATAAACAAGGTATGAGTCACCGCTGGTGATATTATTCAGATCACCGAGCCAGGTTTGTATTTCGGCAAAATATATAAGCGAATGAGTTTGATCCTTAACCTGGTAGACAGCTGGAACGAGGGGAGCAAAAACTGCCGGAACAGCCATATCCTCCGGCTCAACAAAAAAGGAAATCCAGTTCCATTCAGCTGACAGATCAATGGTCTGCTCGCCGGAATTATCGATATTAAGGGTAAAAGGAGCATCCGGTGAGCCAAGAGTAGCGTCATTTTCAAAGATAATAGCTTCCTGACAGTCATAGAAACCGGCAGTAGAATGTTCATAAACCTTGAAATAGATATTATCATTCTGAGCATTACTGACGATAGTGAAATACCAGTAACCGTCCCAGTAAGGCGGATTCGGCGGCTGCCAGGTAGCAAGACCGCGGCAGTCGTCATAACCGGAAGCGCCGAATGCACCGAGGAAGTATCCTTCTACTCCGCTCACCGGTTCATCGTTAAAAAGCAGTTCGCACATCATAACCATATTATACTGAGTACCGGTAACAGGCAGCCAGTCAATAAGCTGAAAATTGATATTCGAAGTGATCTGAGTGGCAAGAACCTCAATACCGGAAAGAGTCTGAGGGGAATATCCCGTTAAACTGGCAGTAAGGTCATATATCCCGGGTTCGGCAGGCAACTGGTAGTTTCCGTCCGCGTCAGGATGAACTGCTGCTGAACCGTTGGAAATGAGCGTTTCAGTAACATCAGCAGCAGGTGGTTGAGAAGTTATAAGTGACACATTACCTGTGATGAGGCTGGTATTAATTGTAAGAGTTTCCGGAGCAGCAGGAGAGCCGATGATATCGTTATCGACAAAAACCAGCGTCTGTTCGCAGACCAGCACCAGGTCGAGAGCGGAATCATAGATCTTAAAAGTGATCTCTTCGCCGTTTTCATTACCAACAATATTAAAATACCAGAAACCGTCCGGTTCATAAACCTGCCAGCCGGCAAGAGAGCGGCAGTCGGTATCTCCACCTGGGCCAAAGGCGGCGGCAATATTCTCATCTGAATTGGTAAAATACTCATCATTATTAATGATCCGGGCAAAAAGCACCATGGAATACTGCGTACCTGTAATGGGTATCCAGTCGGGCGGATCAGCCAGAGAGGGCAGGCTCATAGAGAGAAAAAGAATTATGTAGATCAGTCTTTTCATTTACAATACCTGAAAACCCCGGAACGAATTCCGGGGTTTCATATTGTTCACAACGAATTATTTCATTAAAATACACTTCCTGATGGAAATCTGGTCTTCAAACTGCAGTTTATAGAAATATATCCCAGAACTCTGATCAGTGGCATCCCAGCTGATAACGTGATCACCGGCAGCCTGCGAAGCATCAAGAAGAGTGGTAATGAGCTGTCCTTTGGCATTAAATATCTGCAGTAGTACTTTTCCCTCCTGCGGTATGGCATAAGCGAACTGCGTAGCAGGATTAAAAGGATTGGGATAATTTGCCTTGAGCAGGAAACTGCTGATATTTTCAGGAGTATCAATTCCTTCGCTGAAAGTGAATAAAACGGGTTCAGCCGGATTTCCGCTTAAGCCATTCGCTTCGTAAAGGAGTGACTGCTCAGAATTATAAGTTTCACCCGTAATTGAGTCAAAAATACGTAAACTGAGCAATTCTGAGGTATTACCCATAATAGTGAAATACCAGAGATCATTTTGCATTTTGCCGATACTGTGGCATTTTCCGTTCTCATCAAAAACACCGGCTGAATAAATCGAACTATCGGTAATTTTAATGCCCTGCCGCCTAAGCTCTGACATCAGGATCATATTGGTTTCCGTACCTGGCATTAGATGCCATTCTGCCAGATTGGACTGAGTAGTTTGCACGGCACGGGCATAGTAACTTTGAGGGGGATAAAAGAGGAAAACGGGATCGGTAATTTCATTCGGCCAGTTAAAGAGATAAGCTTTGCCTGGTTCCATAACTTCCAGATCGCCAAACCAGGTACCAAAGAAAACCGCAGATGCGTTCTGGGTTTTAATACAGGTACTATCAGAGATACTGAGGCTTTGAAGCGCTTCAGCAATGGGTAACGGCTGTTCCGGCAGGTAACTGAGCCAATTCCAGCCTTCCAGAATATTTAGGGGATAAAGAATGGAATTATATTTTTCACCTGCAAAAGTGAAATTATCATAGTCATTGAGCATGTTGATCTTGTAACCGGAATTATAGCTGATATAATTTAGAGCGCCGACCCAGATATCCGAAGTGTCGTCATACTGAGTGAATCCGGTTTGATTTTTGATCTGAAGAACATCCGGTACGAGCGTGAGATCATCAAATAACACGGGAATGCTGCTGTCAGCAGGATTACGGTTAAAGGAAACCCAGTTCCAGCCTTCATTGAGATCATAAGAAACCGAAGTAATGGGTGAATCAATAGTAAGATTAACGCCATAATCAAAGCTGCCGTCCTCGAATAGAATCATCTCGTTACAGTCAGCAATTTCACCGGTTTCAGGATTATAAAAATCAAACCAGATAAGTTCGGTGCCACTGTTATCATCGCCTACGAGCGTGAAAAACCAGAAACCGTCAATATCCCAGGGGCAAGTCCAGAAAGAGTGATTACCTGGCAGCCAGGTGCCGGTACCGCGGCATTCTTCGATAGTTCCGGAATCATCCCAGCCAAAAGCGGCGATTTGATAATTTCCACCTCCGGGCATAAAATCACCGTCATAAGTTACCGTGGCATAGGTAACCATGCTATATTGCGTACCGTCAATCTGTTCCCAGCCACCGATGAGGTCAAAATCAATGTTGGGGGTGGTTTGAAAAGCAGTAACAGCAATATCTGTTCTGGTAATTGAAGAAAAACCGGTAAGCGAGGCAGTGACATCATACGCGCCATTCAGCAAGGCAATTTCATAAAATCCGGTATCATCAGGTGAAACTGTTATTCCTCCGGCACTGATAATGGCGTCTTCCACAATTCCGGTACCATTGACCAGTGTGAGAGTTCCTGTGATATAACCTTCGTTATGCATCAGAGGCACATAAAAATCAATACCGCCAGTTTGCAGACCGGATTGCACGATAATGCCTTCTTCTATCTGAGTAATATAACCAGCCATAGAAGCAGTAACCGTATATATACCGGGATTGATACTGAGAGTATATTCATAATAAAGAATATAATTGTGATTGATATCCCAAACTGCATAAGGATATGTGGTGTAACCACCTGCGGAAATCAGTACACTCGTGGGACTGCCGATACCTTCAACGGTAACCTGTCCGACAATTTCACCGGGAGGTGGCGGTATCAAGGGGATATTAATGGTAACCAGGGCATCGCTGACCACCAGATTATCATAAGAATAATCGCTGTAACCGTCCAGGACAGCCAGCAGATCGTAAGTTCCGGATGGCAGGGAGATAAGGTAATTTCCGGTAGAATTCGGACTGGTCGTATATGCCGTACCGGGAGGAACTGTGAGTGTGGCAGTTATCACAACATTAGTAACATTTCCGTTGCCACCATCAAGAGTAACCGTACCCTGAATACCATTCTGGGCAAAATATATTGCCCCCATGTCCGCAATAGTGCCGTCAGGATCAAGAGTACTATTAGGATCCCCGGTATCAATACAGGGAGACATGGTTTCATCCGGAGTAGGCACATTAGCCCAGGAAAGCGAATAATCACCAATATAGGGATTAGTAAAAAGAGGATTGAGGGCAATGCAGCCGGTACCGAACCAGTTGTGCCCGGGGCCATATTCGATATCCGAATACGTTGCACTGAAAGAAGTGCCCGGTTCGACATAGATGCCGTTATATGCGTTATCCCAGATAATGGAATTGAGAACCGAAACTGAGGAGGCAAACATACAGGCTATGGCAGAACCATCCTGGTTTGCCAGGTTATCGGAGATAGTAACACTGATAAACTGGGGGTTGGAATTATTAAAGACGGAAATGGCACCGCCGCTCCAGATAGTAGAATTTCCGGCGAGCAGGGAGCGAGTAAAAACCGGATCAGAATTAAAGCAATTCACACCACCGCCATCATAAACAGATGTGTTACCGGTTATCACGACATTACTGAATTCAGCATCAGAACCATTAAGATAGACTCCACCACCAGCTCCGCTGGCACTGTTGCCCGTGATTTCCACGTAATCCAGTTCTATATGAGAATTTTGCAGATAGATAGCGCCACCGGTTGCTGCGGAATTATCATGGAATGAACTATATTGAATCACCAGTTCCGAAGAATTTATACAATATAGTGCACCACCTTGATAATCAGGTGATATACCAGTTGCGCGACCATATTCGAAGAGGCAGTATTCCAGAGCAGATTGGTCCTGTCCGGTAGTAGTTGTATTAGAGAATCTCAATCCGTGCCAGCCGGTCACCATATTTGAGGCAGTGAAAGTGATAAAGTCATCTTCATCACCTTGCGCCAGAATTGTGCCCAGAATGTTAAATTTGTAATGCCCGGTGAAGTTTACCACTACACCCGGTTCGATAATAAGCTGGCTGCCAGCTATGACCTGAATAGTTCCTTGAATGTTATAAGGGCTTCCGGCAGCATTCCAGATTCCACTGACATTTCCAGCTGGAATATTAGTGTCAGCAGTGAGTAATATAAATAAGAATAGAATAAAGAAAACGAACAATACTTTTGTTCTCATAAGAATCCTCCTGCTATATTATGGTTTTACTTTAATAATTTTCAGGCTTTCATTATCCGTCATATAAACGTAACTGCCGGAAAGCTGAACGGAATTAGGCTGGCCTTCCAGAACCAGGCCACCGAGAATATAAGCATCCAGGGGAGAACTGGAATCAACAACAAAAAATCCTTCTTCCAGATCGGATATATAAACATAATTTTCTTCCGCATAAACCCCGTTTACAAATCCTCCTGTGGAAATTTGATTGAGCAGTTGCGGATTACTGACATCTGACAGATCAATAGCAGCCAGACCTTCCTCACCATTTGCCAGCCAGGCAATGCCATCACAGACCATTACATCGCAGGCAATGCCTTCCAGAGGCAGGGAAGCAACCGTAACAGGTGATTGCGGATCTGTGACATCAATAATTTCCAGACCGCGGTTCAAACCATTTGCCACACAAGCATAAATACTGCCTGCATCTTCATAAATAAATACGCTGCGGGCATCATAAAGCTCCACGCTGGAGATGAATACCGGTGTTGAGGATGCAATATACATCAGGGAAAGTCCGTTTTCACCTTCGGCAACATAAGCATAATCACCATCAACGTAAAGGTCTTTGGGAATTCCATTAGTTTCCGTAACACTGAAGATAATGGGATTTTCCAGATTAGTGATATCCATTTTCTGGATGCCTCCAGCAGCAGTAGCGAGACTCTGAGTTGCCACATAAGCAAAATTACCGGCAACAAAGGAAGTTAAGGTCCTGTCTCCCCAGAGATTCTGATATACGACCTGTAATTGAGGACTGGTGGGGTTCTGACAATCCAGAACAGCCAGTCCCTGGTAATTATCGGAGATAAAGGCAGTCCATTCCGGGATATACATATTATCAGCCGGCAGAAAGACATCCAGAGCATTGCCGGTAGTATTATAAGAGCCTATCAACCCTAATTGCACATTGATAGTACTGATATTTGACCAGGGGGAATAAAAATCCTCTTTATACGCCTTAACCCGGTATTGCAGAGTTGCACAGGGTAGAGTGATATCATCCACATAAGTAGAATCATTGGCAGAAACACTGGCATAATCCACCTGCCAGGGCAGGCTGCCAATTTTTCTGTCTATAATAAATCCATCTTCACCTTCGCTCATATCATGCCAGTTCAGTCTTATCTTATTCACATCAAGAGTAGCTGTTACCAGGCTGGCTGGAGCAGACAAAGTAGTAAACAGCGTATCACTGAGATAGGCTGTGCGGGATGCACCCACGAAAGCATATATCCTGTAATTAATATTATCAAATAATTCTACAATATCAGTAATCATTTCGGCATCGGGAGGCAAATAAAGATATCCTTCCTCCCAGTTATCATCATTGAGTTTGCGGTCCACAATAAAGCCATCTTCACCAACACAATGATCACGCCAGGAAATCTCAATTCTGTCCTGAGAAATCTGATCAAAGCTCAGATCAGTGGGATATGTATATTCGGAAAGATAAGCAATAACCTCGGAAAATGGCGAAGTATAACCCTGAGTAACATTAGTGCAATTAACACGATAGGCATACGCAATACTATCAGTAGTGGGAATGTAATCAATCAGTTCGTGAATATCACTACCAAGGACAGCATAATTATCTACCCAGCCGGAAATTCCAATTCTCCTGCTCACTCCGAAAAAGAGAGTATCAGAACCGGCTGCATCATACTGCCAGGTTAGTTTTATACGTGAATTAGCCAGTTTTTCAATACTGAGCTGAGTAGGGAATACCTCATCTGTTGGAGTTGTTGAAGAGCTGCACGCAGAGATCATCAGCATAAAACCGAGCATTAAGATCATGAGGAATCCACAACTCTTTCTGGAAAGTAATTTGCCTGCAATATATTTCATATTTAACCTCTTAAAACCGGTTTCTCTTGATAATATCCCCGCAAGGTATTATCAGAGGCTGCGGAAATTATTTTTTATTCCTTCTCTCAGAGATAGGCTCTATGATTTCCGCCTTAATCGTGATAACCAATTCTTTTTCCGTCATATTCGATTTATTATACCCAAAAATATATTTCAAACCCAGAAACCACCAGGGCAGGTCTTTGAGAATTGGCACTCCAGCTCTTTCAAAGGTTTCATCCTTGTCGTATAATCCACCGATCGTAGTTTCTTCACCGTCGTAAATTGTTAAGGAGCTGGTAGCCTTACTTTTGGTGATTTCAGTGGAAACCTCACCCGGGATTGCTGAAGAGCGCTCAACTTTGATATTCAGATTAATTCCTTCCTTACCGGAATCGTCATAAATGATGGTAGGTGTAACATCCAGTATCACACCGGTCGAAAAGAACTGGTCGGTTGTATTTCCGGCATCATCAACGGTTTTTATGGAGAAATCCTTACCAACCTGAATATATCCTTTATTTCCTGAATCAACAAATATGGTGGGTTTTGCCAGAACTTCCCCGTCCTGGTTTTCCTCCAGCATTGCCATCAGGGCGTCAATAGATATTGTATTATCACCGGAATCTATATTATAGGTGGCTCCAGTCTGAAAAATGTCTGAACCAATTGCCTTTGCTCCATTAAAAACGAGGTTACCGGAATATTCCACCGCTCCATTAACAACAGTTGACCAGTCGATACCCATCGTTTCCGTAACATTAGTTTTAACTTCCATCACCCTGGCAGTAATTTTTACCTGCCTGACATCCATCTTATATTTGGTGGCAGCCAGGTCAACCTGAGGAATGCTGATGATAATTGCCCCGCTTCTCTCTTCCAGCTGCAAACCATGCAGAGAACAGATAATCGTGAGAGCATCCTGCCAGGTAACGTTATTGAGAGGCACCCCAATTGCAGGATTGCCCGGAACGAGGTTATATATCTTTTTTCCTGTTGCATCCATTGTCATGGATTCAATGGCAATTAAGGCATCATTCAATGCTGTATTCCGGCTTAGTGTTAAACTGGTATTCGACTTTCCCTGAAGGGGATTTGAAAGAAGCAGCAAAGCCACTAAAAACAAAATTAGAATATTTGATTTTATCATTTTTGAACCCCACTTTCTATTGCGTATATCTTTTCTTTTTTCCCGCTGCCTTTATCTATTATAAAGGTTACATTGCCTGCAGAAGGATCAATACTCATAACGGAACCGCTCTGAACCATGTCTCCGACCTCCAGAACATGAAAAATCCCGGCGTTGTCACGGAAAAATGCCTGATTATCTGTTATGCCAATGAGCCTTGCTCCATCCGGATTAAACAAACCCCGGTTTCTTAATTTCCGTGCTTCCTCTGCTGCCAGTTTTGCTACTAAAATGTCACATGTAAAAAGATCATCAACATCCCTGTCATAAGGAATATCCTTAGTTGTTATTTTGATTTCCCGGGGTTGACTGGATTTGCTGATAGAATTTAACATAAAGGAATAACTTATCGTATCCGATTCGGTAACTTCCGGAGCTGTTACCGCCAGATCACGGATGTAGTATAAAGGCTGCTGACGCTCAAGATGATTAACCAGTTTATAAATATCCTTAAACTTCGATGTTCCCTTAATTAGATAGGAATTTATTATCTTCTCATTCTCTGATTTCTGTCCCGAATAGGAGAAATTGAATTTCAAGTCTCCTTTAATCCTCTTTGTTAAGTTAATCAAATAGTCAAACGTTACGGGGGGACTATCGTAATCAAGGGTAATTTTATCAAATTTCTTTACTTCTGCTTTAACTTCTTCCAGCCTTTTCCGCATCTCAACGTTTTTACTCAGGTTTTGATCTAAGGAGACTATCTTGTTATCGTAATCCTTCATCTTTTCCTGTAACAATACAATTTTGTTCAGATTATGTTTCTTGTAAATATTACTGCCCATACCAACCAGAATCAAAAGAACAAAGACGATCAGTGTAATCCTGAGTGCATTATTCATCTGAACCTCCTATTTCTTTCAGGAAATCCTGTGCTCTGGGAATTACATCACTTTTGGGAAATCGAGTAAGGATAAGATTGAGATTCACCTGCGCCAGATATTTCCGGTCTGTCTTACCGTAAATCTGAGCCAGTTTAAATAAGGCATAAGGCTCCATTGGGCTTTCTGAAGTTAATACGGCATTCAACAGCTCTTCCGCCTCAGCCAGTTTATCCTGGCGATACAGGATTTCCGCCATCAAATAACGGCAATTTGTTACCAGAGGATTATCAGGATATTTTTCGATGAACTCCCTGGCATGCTTAATCAGATTATCCTGATCAAAGGTGAAATAGCTTTCAGTAACCTTGCGATACATTTCCACGACTGGATCACTTTTTACAGTTTTTACTTTTGAGGTTTTATCAGAAACAGCTTCAGCCGCTTTCTCTTTATCCTTTATCCAGCTTTTTACGATTGGCAACGCCGGATCATAAGAATATTTAATATCAAATGTCCAGATCGTTCTATCTTCATAATCACTGTTTTGTACGCTTTTAATGGTACCTTCGGGAAATATTCCGGCAAAATGCACGATATTTTCCTGTTTTGTAGTGGTTCCGGTTATAGAGAATCCGGCATCATTTCCCTGGATATTGGTTAACCAGCTAACCGGGTAGTTTTTGAATTCATGTGACAATTTTTCAAATATCTGAGACCAGATTGCCTTATTATTATAGAAGGATTTGACCTGGCTTAATTCTTCCTGAAGAGCTGTGATCTCCGCCTGAATATTGGGTCCGGGATCAAACTGACTTTTAAGCATTTCGTATTCTGCCTTCTTCTGAGCCACATTCGTTTCCAGCATATCCAGACGCGTCTGCAATTCCAGCAAAGAATTTGTTGAGGAAAAACTTAAACCAAGAAGAATTGTCAGCATCAAACCACTATGCCAGGAGAACTGCACCAGTTTCTGGCTTTTGATAACCTTTTTCTCCAGGAAATTAGTTTGCAGAAGTTTCACAGACTTGCCTGCCAGGATCTTCCAGGCAAGAGAAATGGGGATCATATAGGAAGCTAATTCCTCTTCGGGCAATTCCTCGGTAAGATTCTCGGAAAAAAGAAGATCAGAGAAACGGAAGCGCTCAACTTGAGCAGAAGGAAAAGCACTGGCAATTGCCTCAATAGTTTCATCCTGACAATATTCGCCGGCAATAATTATCCTTTCCACATGCGGGATTTCAAGTTCATCCTGGTATAAGGTCAGTTTAGAGGTTATTTCGCGGCGCAGGTCAATACCATCGGAACTGGTCAGGATCGGTAAGCTTTTTACAAATTCCTCTCCCTTAAGCAGTATTCCTTTCTTATAATCATAACCCAGATACAGCACTAAAACGTCATCCTCTTTATTAAATTCATAATTCAGCCGGATGGCATTGACAACTGAAATATCGTTACTGTCTATCAGGCTATAGTAATATTTCCTTTCACTCTGGATCTGATTATATTTTTGCAGATAACTGAAAAGCCTGTTTTCTCCTTTATGGATCAAAACACAGGTGGCATCCTGAGCTGTTTGCACCAGTCCCCAGGTTACATCTTTATCACGGATATCATCCTGACTAAGTAATGAAAGTTTGATAAGATCTCGTTTGCTTAAACTCTTCAATGAGCGGTCAAGATAATGCGTCATCAGCTTTTCATCGTTGGCATTAAGGCTTATACGCCCCTGATTTAATGGGAAAATGCTTAAGAGGTGCTCATGCGGATTAACCACTGAATCCAACTCACCTGAATCATCAAAACTTATGTCTGATATAGTTTCAAAGTTACTTTCTTCCTGTGCTATTGCACTCGGAGGTGGCGTGTGATCACGATCAGCATCATGATAAATTGAGCACTCCATTTCGGTTTTTTTAATATCAACCAGTATCGGATGTCCATTACTGACAATGAGCTGTGCTATCTTTAATACTGGTCCATCTTCAAAAATACCAAAAAAATACTTTCTCGCTTTCTTTTTACCCATAGGGTTACCTTTTTTAGTTATACTGTAACAACTGGTTGATCCTTATCTTATTATTGGAAAAATTAACTGCCGTATCGCGGGTAATCTTTCCTTTACGATATAAACGGAATAAATCCTGTTCCATGGTGATCATTCCCTTGTTTTGACCTTCATTCATCATCTGATAGATTTCGGATATGTTATTATTACGTATCGCAGCACTCACAGAACTGTCCACTGCCAATATTTCACAAGCCAGTACTCTTCCCCGCATCCGCCCGGGAATAAGTCTTTGAGAAACGACTATACTTAAGGTATCTGCCAGTCTGTTACGCACTCTATCCTGTTCATTGGATGGAAATTCAGCGATCAGGCGGTGCATAGTATCCGTAGCTGAGCTTGTATGCAAAGTGGAAAAAGTCTTGTGACCACTATCAGTTATCTCCATGGCAGCCCCGATTTCCAGAGCGCTTCTTACTTCCCCGATTACGATCATATCCGGATCCTGGCGCAGCGATTGCAGAATGCCGCCTGAAAATGACTGCACATCCGTGCCCACTTCCCGGTGCCTGACCAGACATTTTTTTGATTTGTGTATATATTCGATTGGATTTCCAATTATAATAATTTCACCGTCATTTTTTGTATTATTGTAATCAACAATGGCATCAAGTGTAGTACTCTTGCCGGAACCCGTTAATCCTGTAATAAGGCTCAAACCGAATTTCTCTTTATTCATATCTAACCGGTCGATAACAATTTGAGAAAAACCCAGACTGTTAAGGCTCATCGGATGCTCATTTATCAATCTCATATTCATTGACATCCTGCCCTGTTCCATATAGATATTGCCACGTGCCCGGAAACGCCGTTCACCCGCCTCGGGATTAACAGAAAGATCAACAGCACCCTGCTCTAACAGTTTTTCCAGATACTCAGCTTCCACGAAAGTCAATATAAATATCTCTTCATCCAGTCTGTTCTGTTTACCAAGTTCAGTTAAGGGGGCTTTGAGACCATCAATTCGCATCCAGATCATATCCAGGCATCCAATACCTCCAATATCAAGATCAGATGCACCCCGTTCATTCATCATGGTTAAAAATTCAGAAGTTTTGCTATCACCTAAGCGCTGCCAGGCAGGCTTATTCATTATTAAATCATGTAAATAACGTACTCTAACTCTCCCCCGCAGGGGCATATTTTCTTTTTCCTGATCACTTAATTCAAACTTTGGGAACATCCTTACCCTCATTCGTTGTTTCTTCATACCCTACAAACAACCCCAGTTTCCCTAATGCCGATTTCCACCTCTGATAAAATATGTGCATAAGGTTAATTGTATAACGCTTTAGAGCACGCTCATCACGAAAACGGAAAAACTCCATAATCTGCTGCCTGCGAAAATGGCGTACACGCGTCTCAGTAATTGCACGTAAACCCGTAAATAAATAGCTTATATTCAAAAATGACTCTTCTCCCCAGCATTGCCCTGAATATAGTGACTCCACTTTTACAGATCCCAACAGCACTGCCAACTCCCCGGTTTCAACCAGTATTATGCTGCCGTTCTTATCATCCAAAGGCACCATATCTCCCGGCTGGTAATTGCGGATAATGGAAATTTCCTCAAACTGCACAACATCTTCGCGAGAAAAACCTTTTAACATCTGAGGAAGGTTTTTTTCAATCTCCACAACTGAATTAGGTTCTGAATTATCGGAACTGCCCAGGCTTTCAGCATAAGCGAGCCCGCGGCGTACTACATCCATAAATTCATCTGCCATTATTGGTTTGGCTATATAATGAAAAGCGCCTTCTCTTATCGCTCTCACGGCATTCTCTAAGGTCGAGAACCCGGTTGTGATCACTATTACTGCAAAGGGATATTTATGTTTGATCTCTTTCATCAGGTGCATTCCATCCATACGCGGCATACAGATATCCAGAATATAGAGATCATAGCTTTGATACTCCATCTTTTCCAGTGCATCCTCTCCATCAACCGCAGTGGTTGTTAAATATCCTTCTTCACGTAAAAATTCCTGTAATAAGTCACGGATATTCTTATCATCATCTACGATTAATATCCTTTTCTTCATCATTACTCCTCAATCTTAATCCCGCTCTCCTGGCGAAACTTTTCCATCAACTCCAATATCACAATTATTTTATTAACTGAATCTGAGATATCATTACTTGCTGTTGCCAGCTCATCGTTTTCCAGCTCTATGGCAATCCTTTTGAACTTCTTCAGCGTCAAGGATATTACGCAGAGATGGGTATTGATGTCTCGATCCAGCCAGATTATCTTGCTGGCGTCTGCTACTATCTTTTCCAGTCTTTTATTTTCTATCAGCACGTTGTCAAGGTTTTCTGTTAAAACCGAGAGTTCATGTTCACTGCGGGTAACATCATGTCCTGCATCTATACTCAGATCATTAAGATAGTTGACCACAAAACCGGCAATACAGAATAATCCGGTAAATGACAGCAGAAATATGGTTCCGAAGCCATCCGGAGTGGTTGTGGGGGCATCGAGTATTCCCAGCCTGTAAAGCGCCAGCAGACCCAGCAGGGAAAATGTGCCTATCATTCCAGTTGTTACTCCACCTGTTTTCGGGATAAGAAGACTCGCCGTAATTACCGGTATCAGATATAACCAGCTGAAATAGCTTGAGGGTCCACCCGTCAGGTGCACGGATAATGTCGCGAAGATCACGTCCAGGATGATCTGGATTATAATGGCAAATTTGGATTCCTGACGCTGGTGCAGATGAAAATATAGATTTAAAGCTATCAAACCACCAAAAACGCCCAGATATACCAGTGGCTGATAGGTGGTCTTGCTTTTCAATATTTCCAGACTTCCCACACACATTACTATCAGGATCATGAACCAGCGTAAATTCGACCACCACTTCAGGGTTCTTTCTCGATAATTCATTATGAACTCCACTCTATTATTTTGGGTACCTTTATGCCATCATACAGCATCAATTGCAATAACTGATCTATTGTCATCACATCTGCTATTGTGCGCATGGAATCAAGTGACCCTGTTATTCCTGACTTTCTGCCCTGCCCATTGGGAGCTCCCACTATGTGCCCAATAGTTATGGGACCCAGGGAATCCTTCACCGGCATTCCGGATGCGGTTATGTTGGCAATTGCCCATTTATCTTCGTCAACTACGCCCACCATTATCAACTGGTTATCCATATCAAGAATACCGGCAATAAAGTGCCAGTCAAATAGATCCATTTCCCAGTCATGAACAGTAATGTTTACTTTTTCCTTGCCGTTAAGAGTTGTGACTTCAAATTCAAATTCCAGATAAGGATGCCCGACATATTTTCCTTTTACTCTCAGAGTGAAACCCGTCAACTGGTTACCCAGGTTATCGGAGTTCTCCGTGATGATATTTCCCCATTCCACCGGGCTGTCCGGTAGCATTTGTACCCAGGCTGCCACGGTCAGATTATCATCATATTCTCCCGTTATGGCATTACCCAGATCCACGTAATCATCATTACCATCAAAAGTCAATCCAGTACCATTTACTGAGGGCACCCAGTTGCTGTCATCCATATCTATCATCGTTCCGTCAAAACCCAGACCGGAAGAATCTGTTAAAGTGGTTCCGCTGCCCTCATCCATCATGTAATAGGCAAATTGATCCTCGGGCTGCGTAATAAAAAAATCTAATAACGCCCGTGAATTGCTGGCTATTGATGAATTACCCTGCCAGTTTCGGATATAAGGTATCACTTCCACAGTATCGCCTTCCCCGGCTACGTAACAAATGCTGTCTATCTCGCCCCTGGAAAGTAAAAATCCGGGAGTTTCCCAGACCTGATCTTCCCCCGCCATCTTAACATCACCACAGGATAGCTTCAAAATCCCGTAATTAAGTGCAAAACCACCCAGTAGATCCTGCTCCATTGTTAGAAGGCTATGATCTATAGCATCATTGAGCTTGTTTAAATTCCGATTCAAGCTGGTTAAATTACTGCCGACCATGGCAATAATAAAAACAATAAACAACAGATTCACTCTTCCCATCATAACCTCCTTTTAGATTCAATCTCAGGTAATTACTTATTTTCTGCTCGCTATCTCCTTCTATATCTTCCACTCTACTAATTTTGGTTTCTTCACCCCATGATAGAGCATCAGCATACGAAGTTCTTCCGGGGTCATGGCATCAGCTATCAATCTAACGGCATCCATAGTTCCATACATGCCGGATTTTTTGCCCTGACCATTACCTCCACCATCAATGCTGCCTATTGTGATATTACTCGTTAAACTCCTCCAGGGTAAGGCATTGGCACTAAGATTGGATACAGCCCAGATATCTTCATCAACTATTCCTACTGTTATCGTCTGAGCTTCCGGATTAAAGATTCCGGCAACATAATGCCAGCCTAAAAGATCCATTTCACCATTATAGACTGTAAGACTTACTTTTTCCTTACCGGAGGTTGTAGTCATCTCAAATTCAAATTCCACTCTGTGATTTTTGCTGTTTCCCTGAAAATGAACTTTATCTCTTAAAGTAAATCCTGTGATCTGGTTACCATTACCATCAGAATTCTCTGTTATAATATTTCCCCAGTTCTGATGCGTCCTGCTGTCAGTTTTAATCCAGCAGCAAACGGTTAACTTGTCTTCATATTCCCGGGCAATATCCTCTCCCAGATATATGTAATCGTTTTCTCCGTCAAATTCCAATCCATATCCGTCCACTCCAGTTACCCAGTCCGAATTGTTCATATTGGTTAATGTTCCATTATAACCCATGCCTGAACTGTCACTTGCTACTGCTCCAATTGCGTCATCCAGCATATAATAGGCAAACTGCTCTTCCGGCTGGGCAATGTGAAATCCCAGCGTTGCCGACGATTCCCGGTTCAGGGTTTGACCCTGATAGGTTCCCTGCACGTAAGGAAGCACTTTGATTGTATCACCGACACCAGGAATGAAACGAATACTGTCAATGTTCGTGTCATAGAGGTTGAAGTTTGGAGTGTACCACACAACTTCCTGATCACCGACCAGGACATCACCTGTCTGCAGCTTCTGAATGCCGTAATTCAAGGCAAAAGCACCCATGGATTTTACCTGGAATTCCCGGTAATATTCATTCATTGCTTCTGACATGTTTTCCGCATTTCTCTGCAAACTGCTGAAACTGTTCCCAACCACAATAATCACCAGCATTACAATAATCATGTTAATTCTTCCCATAATTGCCTCCTATATAGCTAAATTGGGGAAATATTTTCGAAATACAAGAGCTCTTGACCGCATCGTATCGGTGCCATATTCACCATGATATACGGTTAGCTCAATTTGAACAGACCTGATATTCGCTCTGATGGGAGCAGCAACGAGAGCGGCATCAATAAGAACATTCCCATTTACATCATAATATTCTATCTCGATAGGAGCACCGAGATAGATCGGTCCCACAGTGGGCATCCCTGCCCACTCGATGGTTAACGGGTAGCCCAGCCCGGTTTCTTCCGGTCCGGTACTGATCTTAACCAGGTATATACTTTCATCTCCGACATCAACCTTGGTATTGAACCAGATGCTATTGGATTGAGCCAGAGGAAAGGCTTCCATAGCTCCTGGTAATTCATACCCGATCTTGTCCATATAGTAACTGTCAATCAGATTGGAGATATACTCAAGGTCGTTGATCACCTGCATTTCACCCCGCAAAAGGGTGTTGTTTTCCTGAATGGTGATCATTGAAGTGAACATCGTAATCATTAATAATCCACCAATGATCGTTGCACCAATTATATCTAATAAACTTTGCATATCATATCCCCATATCCGCTATCAATTTTTGCAGCGGTGCCGTGGATGTTCCTATCCAGATGGTGTCTGCACTTCCCTGTGCACACCCTACCCGTAGATCAAATCTTAAAAATCCGCTTCCGGGACTGGCATCGGTTCCCACGGAATCACACCAGTTCGCCTGCACAAAAGCATTATAATCAATATCGCTGTAGGTTAATACCCGCAGCGAATCCTGCCAGGCATTGGCTAACTGACTAAATGACATGCGATCGGAGATGTACTCAAATTCAATCTCCTGAAATACTCCATCTGCAACCTTCAATGCCTGAAATCGGGCATATTCCCGATTATGAATATCATACCACCGAAACAGGTTATTATAATAACCTAACATCATTGTAGAAAAAAGCAAGATTGCCAATAATACCATCATTGTCTGTCCATAAGCCATTATTATCCCTCCGTTGTGGCATATGCCACTTCTGTTAAAGTTGTTATCCCCTGGCGCATCGCTTCCACGCCAGATTGACGTATCGTGAGCATGCCCTTACTCTGAGCTATTCGCTTCACTTCCCCTTCGTCAATTTCATTTCCTGATCTAATTATCGCTTCTCGCACTTCAGGATAAAAATACAATGCTTCTGAAATCGCTGCCCGACCCTTATAGCCGGCATTACATTTTGAGCAGCCTTTGGGATTTGCCTGATATATCAATCCCGCATCCAGGTCATCTTGACTTACTCCCAGCTCCAAAGCTGCTATCCACTTTTCTTTATCCAAGGGCTGCTTACATACGGGACACACCTTTCTCACCAGACGCTGGGCAATGATAATATTAATGGAGTAAGCTAAAAGAAATGGCTCAATACCCATTTTAAATAAACGGGATAATACACTCGGTGCATCATTGGTATGTAATGTAGAAAATGTCAGATGGCCTGTATTGGCTAGTTTTACCCCTATCTCAGCTGTCTTTTTATCTCGTATTTCGCCCACCATCACAATATCGGGATCATGTCTCAATATCCCGCGTATCGCCATGTCAAAAGTCATCTTCTGACTTATCTTCAATTGCCTGGCGCCCTTGATCACATACTCAACCGGTTCTTCACAGGTTAATATGTTCTTGGTCGGATCAATCACATGATACAATGCTGCCACCAGCGTAAAACTCTTGCCGCTTCCTGTTGGTCCTGTGATTATCACCATCCCGCTCGATTGATTGATCGATTTTAATAATTCTCTTTCGGCCTGTTCCTGTAATCCTAGCTTGCGAAAATCTGTTATTACTTTCCTGTCATCAATAACTCGAATTACGATACTTTCAAAACGTCTCTCATATTCACTGCTCACTATGGGCATTACACTCACTCTAAATCTGATGATAGTCTGGTCAATTACTCTTTGGGCAAAACCATCCTGTGATGCGTCACGCTCAAATCTGTCTATATTAACTGACCTGTCTTTTACAACTGCTGAAAGCGCTTCCGGAGGGGTTGACTCCTGTCGATGCCAGAGCTGAAGTTTGCCATCCTCACGAAAATATATGTCCACCGATGACTTACCGCTCGGAATTATGTGAATATCACTCACTCCCTTGCGAACTGCTTCTATAAGAGCTCCTTCAAAAAGATTTACCAGACGGCTCTTATTGATTGTTGCATCAAGCTCCTCTTCATTTAAATTCGACATATCGTCTGATTCATCATCAAGCATCTCATTGGTCTCTTCCAGCAATTCCAGAAATTCATTTTTACGAGGCGCTATGTGATTGATCAGATCATTAATGTTGTTTAGGGGGCAATAGATGATCTCATATCTCTTAAATCGTGTCCGGGTGGGTATCTCTAAAACAAGCTTGGTGGTAGGATCTGCTGCCAGAACCTGCAATATTTCCCGGTTATGGGTCAATACCTGGTAAGGTAATATTTTATTATATAATAGTTTATTGCGTAATTCCTCCGGAATCTCATTCAACAGATCACGGGCTTGCTTTATTGTTTTCTCATCCATTTCCTCCTGCTTGATCGTGACGCGGCGAAATGCATAAAGATCTGCCAGGGTACCATAGATATAATCATGCGGTATATTGAATTCCGTGGTCAATATTCTCGCTAACTGCTGAGGTGTATTTTCCCCGCTTTCTTTCAAGCGGTTCTGTGCCTCAAGCAGTATGCCCTCATCAACATCATGACGTAATCTGAGAGCATCAATCAGCTTCTGATTACCTTTGCTGATCACTTTAGCCCACTCCCGGCATATTCGGTGACACGGTAGCTATCTCTGCCGATACTACTGTTAAGAAGGCGATTACCAGGGATATGAATAATCCAATAATTGTTGAGGTATATTCAATGATCGAATCCATTTTATAAGTGGTCTCTGCTTCATGAATTCTGCATAATTGGCAGAATATCAGAGGTGAAAATTTAAATTAGATGGATCAGCAGGGAAATAGGTTAAGAATTTAGTCCCTGTTTATGTGTTAGTGGTAATTCTCAGTAAAAAAATTGATCTTTATAGACAT
>JAIPGO010000046.1 GCA_021736135.1 Candidatus Cloacimonadota bacterium | reverse complement strand
GACCGATGTCTATTTCTACAATTAAATATCCCCTATGGGGAAAACGAAAACAGTGATAAGTGACTTTATAATAGATACGTATAAATGTACAAACTTGAACTGTAATTGCCAGAAAACAATAATTGTGCATTATTATTGAAATTATTCAGCATAAGTTATTGAAAAAGGTGGCATAAAAGTGAACAGTCTCCTCACGATTAACGATCAACGATGTACAAACTTATTGACTTAAATTTTCAGCCAAAATTATTTTCCCCGTCTTCCCGCGAGCCAAAGTACGCAAATTGTCGGGGGGATTACCGGAGAGCTGTGAAATCTGCATCAGAAATAAACTCCCCTTTTGCAGACAGCAGAATGCCGGCACTATTATTAGGAGGATTTATGTCAGGATTTGACACTGGTTCAACAGGATTTATGTTACTTGCCACCAGTCTGGTGATGCTAATGACGCCGGGACTGGCTTTCTTTTATGGAGGTCTTGCCTCCAAGCGCAATATTCTGGGAATAATGATCCAAAGTTTTGTCTCACTGGGAATTACGACTATGATGTGGTATTTCGTGGGATTTTCGCTTTGTTTCAGTGGTTCGGGACCGCTCATTGGTAACCTGGACCAGGCTTTTTTGAGAGGAATTGATTCTCTAACACCTTTTGGAGACGGAGCTATTCCCATGGTTCTTTTTGTGGCTTATCAGATGATGTTTGCCATTATCACGCCAGCGCTGATCACCGGCGCTTTCACAGGAAGAGTATCCTTTAAGGCCTACCTGATCTTCCTGATCTTTTGGCAGCTTTTAGTATATTACCCCTTCGTGCACATGATCTGGGGTGGCGGAATTCTGGCGCAATGGGGCGTGATGGATTTTGCCGGAGGAATAGTCGTGCACACGATAGCCGGTTTTGCCGCGCTTGCCTCGGTATTTTTCGTAGGCTCGCGTCTGAAACGGGATTCCAAGCCGAACAGCATACCATTAGTCGCCGTGGGAACGGGGCTTTTATGGTTTGGCTGGTATGGTTTTAATGCCGGCAGCGAACTGCAGGTTGATAATATTACCGCACTGGCATTTTTAAATACGGACGTGGCAGCCTCATTCGCCACGGTTACCTGGCTGATCATTGAATGGCACAGAGAAGGTAAACCAAAATTTGTGGGTTTGATGACCGGTGCCGTTGCAGGACTGGCAACAATAACACCCGCAGCAGGGTTTGTACCCATCTGGGCTGCTGCTCTAATTGGAGTTATTTCCAGTATTATCTGCTATTGGGCAGTTCATATAAAGAACAAACTTAAATGGGATGACGCTCTTGACGTCTGGGGTGTGCATGGTGTAGGTGGACTTGCCGGTACAATTATGCTGGGAATTTTTGCCTCCCAAACCGTCAACGGTAACATTGTTGACGGCCTGCTGCTGGGCAATTCCTCCTTTTTCTTCAAGCAGCTCGCAGCAGGAGTGGGTTCAGCCATTTATGCTTTCCTTTTCACATACGTAATGCTCTGGATCATCAATAAGATCACACTCGTGAGAGTTTCTGAAGCTGAGGAAATGGCAGGGCTAGATGCTTCTCAGCACCAGGAAGATGCTTATACTGATTAGTTCCTTCACTTCGTTCAGACGTGAGTCGTGAGTCGTGATTTGTGAATCGTTCAGTCGCTCAGTCATTCTCTTGCCTTTTTCGACTAACGACTAACGATTAACTATTAACTAATTAGAATAGATTTCGGGAGTTTGCTATTCACAACCTATATATCCTGCGCTGCGTCTAAAACCTGCAGCGCAGGATATTTACAGGATTATATAAATGAATCTACAATATATGAAGATGCAGATACTGGAATTAGGTATTCTGATTCTGGCTGCTTATGTGGGTGGATTAATTGCCAGGAAATTAAAGATTGGAGCCGTTATCGGACAGATATTTGGCGGCATACTGGTGGGACCGCATTTTCTTGAATTATGCCATACCCTGCTTAGTAATCATCCGTCTCTGTCCCGGATCATAATTTTCAAACCGATCTATTTCTTTTATAGTCATGGTTTTGAGGAATATCGGGAAATACTGGAAGGTTATCATTTTTTTGTTTTTTTATTTCTGGGATTGATCGCTTTTTCCATCGGCGAGGAACTGCACCGGGAAAGATTAAAACAGGTGGGCAGCAAAGCGCTTATCATCTGTCTGATCCAGGGATTATTGACTTTTCTTTTAATCGCTTCAGGATTCAGGTTTATTTTCAAATTTAACTGGATAAACTCACTGATCATAGGTTCGATTGGCATTGCCACAGCTCCGGCGCTGACCTTTATTCTGATGTCAAAACTAAAGATTACGGGAAGATTGAAACAGTTGCTGGCAAATATCGTGGTGCTCGATGACATCCTGGAAGTGATCTTCTTTTCAATTTTTCTGAGTATTGCCATGGCCCAGCAAAGCGGGGAATTCGTTTCCGGTTTTCATATTGTCAGGGAAGTTGCCTGGGAACTTTTTCTGGCAGCTTTTATTGGATTCGTGATCTTTGTGATATTGAGGCTGGCGATCAAGGAGAGAAAACATGTAGCTGAAGATGAAGAGGAAGATGCCACATTTCTAAGCACAGTGCTCACGCAGCACCCCACGCCATCTGTGGAAATATTATTGATCGTGCTAGCTATAGTGGCAATCGGCATTGCAGTTGCCATAAATTTCAATCTGCCTTTTCTGATAACCGCTGTTACAGCCGGATTCCTTATTTCCAATCTGCATAATAACGCCATCTTTGATTCGCTGAAAATTGAGAACGTGATGCCGATCATGAACCTGCTTTTCTTTGCCATCATCGGAGCCAGCGTGAGACTGGAAAGTTTTTCTTCTGAAACCATTATCTATGTACTGGGCTACGTCATACTCCGCAGTTCTGGAAAAATAATCGGAAACTGGGGTGGTGCAAAAATTACTGACCAGGATCCGAAGATCACAGCAGCCTTGCCGAAACTCATGCTGCCTCAGGCTGGAATGGCTGCCGTGGAAACAATTCTGGTGGCTTCCGTGCTCAAAACAGATGGGAATCTGATCTTTAATACCATCATCCCGGCGCTGGTCATATTTGAATTAGGTGGAGCATATCTTTCAGAGAAAACTCTCACCAGGTGGAAAAACGTGTCTATGGGTGAAAAAGAAGCCCTGACCACGAGACCGGATAATAAACATCCTCAGGGACTAAGCGGTCTGATCAATGACAGAATAACAATGATGATGGCAACCACTCGACAGGAAGCGCTTTTTGAACTAGCGCAATTAATGGTTAAAAAAGGTATTATCAGTGAAACATCAGATATCACCAATGCCTTACTGCAACGCGAAAAACTCGCCAGTACCGGAATCGGAAGAGGGATTGCCATTCCACATTGCAGAATTCCACATATTCAGAAAACAACAATAGCCTGCGGCATCCTTAAACATCCAATTGACTGGAACAGTGCTGATAAACTTCCCGTTGAAACGCTTTTTCTCATCCTGACACCTGAGGAATATCCGCAGGAACATCTGAAGGCAATATCCCTGATCGCCTCAGTTGTTAAGAAAGAGCATTTTGTCAAAGAACTCAGAGATGCTGTTTTAATGAAAAATGCCGAAAAGTGCCAGCAGGTTTTATCGATAGTGTCGTGAGTCGTGAGACGAAATAGCGAAGATGCGAAATTGTAAGGGACGAAGGGACGAAAGGGAGCGGGAAAATGCTGAGAAATATGAGCTGGTTGAGAAATTTCTTGCAAATTTATCTGCCTTACATAATTTGCAGGCAAGGAGATTTTATTAAAATATGCTACAGAGAATCACAGATCCTAATATTATAAAGGAAGAAAAAGATTTTGATCGGGCATTGCGACCCCGGAAACTGGATGATTTCGTGGGGCAGAACAAGATCAAGGAAATCCTGGATATTACCATTCAGGCAGCACGCTTGCGTGGTGAACCCCTGGATCACGTGCTGCTTTATGGACCTCCGGGATTGGGGAAAACCACGCTGGCAAATATTATTGCTAATGAACTGGAAACCACGATCAAGGTCAGCTCCGGTCCGGTATTGGATAAACCCGGCGACCTGGCAGGAATACTGACAAACCTGCAGGCACATGACTGCTTTTTCATTGATGAGATCCACCGATTGAACCACGTAGTGGAGGAATATTTATATCCCGCTATCGAGGATTTCAGCATGGAACTGATCATTGACAGCGGTCCCAGCGCTCGAACGCTTAAGATTGAACTGGAACCTTTTACCATGATCGGTGCCACAACGCGTGCCGGTTTATTGACTTCACCTTTACGGGCAAGATTCGGACTTACTCTGCGACTGGATTATTATGACGTGGAAAGCATCAACAGCATAATTCTACGCTCTGCTTATCTTTTAAACGTTCCGATCGATGCAAACGGTGCTTTGGAAATAGCCAGGCGCAGTCGTGGCACACCTCGAGTGGCAAATAGACTGCTGCGGCGGGTGCGTGACTTTGCCCAGATTCGGGCTGACGGCAATATTACGGAAGATATTGCCCGTAAGGCGCTGAAAATGCTGAATGTGGACGACTGCGGGTTAGATGATATGGATAAGCGGATCTTAACTACTATCATCGATAACTATAATGGCGGTCCTGTTGGTTTGAAAACACTATCAGTGGCTGTGGGTGAAGATTCCGGCACAATAGAAGAAATATATGAGCCCTACCTGATACAGCAGGGATTTTTAGATCGTACTTTACAGGGCAGACGGGCTACCGCCAAAGCTTACCGGCATCTTGACCGTAAGATGCAGGATGTGCAGGTGCTTTTATTTGATAATGCGAGTGAGGAAGAGAGCGGGAGCGATTAATAATGGAGAATGGACAATTGACGATGGGTAAAATATTTGACAGGAAATATTATTAATATTTTTTGATTTTAGCGTGGGTGATTAGCTCAGTCGGTAGAGCGCTACGTTCACATCGTAGAAGTCACTAGTTCGAGTCTAGCATCACCCACCATTTTTTTCTGGCCCCTGGCACTAAAGCGAACGCAGAGAGTTTGGTGCAAAGGACTACATTTTGCCTTTGCACCAAACTCACTGTGTTCGCTCTGGTGCCAGGGACAGGGTGCCAAAATAATTGACAGGAAAGATTGATATTTATTTTTGTTTTTCTAAGTGGGTGATTAGCTCAGTTGGTTAGAGCGCTACGTTGACATCGTAGAGGTCACTAGTTCGAGTCTAGCATCACCCACCATTTTTTTTTCTTTCTGGCACCAGAGCGAACGCAGTGAGTTTGGTGCAAAGACAGAACGGGAGGCTTTTTGAGAGTTTTCGTGATTGGTTCCGGGAATTGGGGAACAGTGTTGGCGAGTTTGTTTGCCGGGAAAAATGAAGTTTACCTCTGGACGATAAACGAAGAGGAAGCAGAGCTTATACGCCGGACCCATGAAAGTCCTTCCCTGCCAGGATTTAAGATACCTCTTTCCATCACAATTGAGAAAAAATTCACTCAGGCAGTGCAGCCTGACGATATAGTTATAGTTGCCATTCCCTCGCGCAAAATGGAAGAACTAGTAATCGAGTTCAAGAATACAGGTAATCATAACTTCATATTCGTTAATGCCTCCAAAGGAGTGGAACATACCACTTTGCGAACTAATTACGAAACCGTGCGTATGCATCTACCGGAAGTAAGATTTGCCAATCTTTCGGGACCCACTATTGCGCGTGAACTGGCAGAAGGATTACCGGCAAAAGCAGTTCTAGCCAGCAGCGATGTATCATTGCTATTACACCTACAGGAAATTCTGGATAATGAACTTTTAAAATTCGATTTTTCCCGTGACGTAGTAGGCAGCGAGCTGGCAGCAGCAATGAAAGGTCTGATTGCGATAGGTGTGGGCATTTCCGATGGATTGGGATTTAAGACCAATATCTTTGGTTTGATCATAACTTATGGTTTGCGGGAATTTGAGACGGTGATGAAATTTTTGAAAGTGCCCACGCAGACTGTTTACGGCATTGCCGGTATTGGTGATCTGATCACAACCTGTATATCGGAAAACAGTCGTAACCGCACTTTTGGCAAATACCTGGCGCAAGGTTATAAACTGGAGGAAGCATTAAAAGAAGTGGGTATGGAAGTGGAAGGTGTTTCGATGGCAAAAACCATCCGTCGAATGGCACAGTTCAATCTCTCCATTCCCCTGGTCTCCTGCTTGACTAAGATAATTTTTGATGGCGTGGAAGATATTCGTAAAGAACTACTTGAGACCCTGAACAACATATCCGGTTAAAAAATAAATTGCCAATTATGATGGCTGATAGAAAATTTAGAACATGAAAATGGAGAAGTAATATGGAAAATCTGATCAATGAAATGAACATCAACTTTGATGCCCTGCTGAAACAGGGATTTGCGGTAATTGATGTCCGCTACCGGGATTACGAGATCGCCCCGGATGGTTACAAATATGTGATCACACTTATAGACCGCGATCGCGAGACTTTTTATGCAGCAATGATGAAAGAATATCTGGGTCATGACCTGGAAAACAATAACGTCTATGCAGTCTGGCTGGAAATACTGAAACATAAACTTAAAATGAGCCATATGCTGAAACGGGATATTTCCATTAAAGTAGCAACCCTCGATTATCTGGAATCAAAAGAATGAGATTAATGCCTCCGGAAGTCAATTTCCAGAGGCAATTTTTTTTATATAAGGATGTTTTATGAATATCACTTTAATGCTGATTAAACCCGATGCCACCAACCGCCATCTCATCGGGGCAATCTTGAAAATGGTAGAAGATGATGGCTTTCAGATCGAGTTCTTAAAAGAATTTTACATGACTGATGAACTGGCAGCGGAGTTTTACTTTGAACACAGAGACAAGGATTTCTATATGCCACTTGTGGAATTTATGAAGTCGGATAAAATTGTAGCTGCTATTGTATCCAAACCAGACGCAGTTCATGAGCTTCGTAAACTTCTGGGTGCCACAAATCCTGATAAAGCAGAACCCGGCACTATCCGTGCCACCTATGGAGAAACCCTGCGTCGCAACTCCGTGCACGGCTCCGATTCTGATGAAAGTGCCAGGCGCGAAATTAATCTGATTTTCCCCAATAACAAATATTTCCCTCAGGATAAAAAATAAGCAATTTATGAAGATACTTACTATCAACTGTGGCAGCTCCTCAGTTAAATATTCCTTTATTGATCCTGCCAGTGCAAATGTAACTGCCGAAGGTATTTGCGAAAACATCGGTGAAGAACAGCCGCTTTTTACTTATAAAAGTGATAAGCTTACTTTTAAGAAAAAAAAGGTAAACCTGCCGAATCATACGGAAGCAGTGCAGCTTATACTAAAAACCCTGCAGGAAGAAGAAAACGGCTGCATTAAAGATATTGCAGAAATTGATGCGGTTGGTCATCGGCTGGTGCATGCCGGAGAACATTACAACGGAACTGTAATTATTACTGATGACGTCATCCGCGTAATGGAAGAATGTATTCCCCTGGCACCGCTGCATAATCCTGCCAATATCATCGGTGTAAAAGCAATCCGTACTTTAATGCCAGATACACCGCAATGCGGTCTGTTTGATACTGCTTTTCACCAGACAATGCCGATGAGAGCCTATTTATACCCGCTGCCTTATAGATATTATTATGAGAAAAAGATCCGCCGCTACGGATTTCATGGCACATCCCATAAATTCGTGGCTCAGGAAGCAGCCGGACATTTGGGAAAATCCCTGGAAGAACTGAAGATAATTACATGTCACATCGGCAATGGGGCTTCCATAACAGCCATTGACGGAGGCAGATCAGTTGATACATCCATGGGTTTCACACCTTTGGAAGGACTGGTTATGGGAACTCGCTGTGGTGACCTTGATCCGGCAATTCCGCTTTATCTGCAAAGACATTTTAAAATGTCTATCGCTGAAGTAGATAAAGTGTTGAACAAGGAATCGGGAATTCTGGGTCTTTCGGAAATGGCAAGCGATATGCGAGTGATCGAGGATGGACTGGCAGCAGGCAATAAAGATGCCATTCGTGCATTTGAAGTTTACGTTTACCGGATTAAAAAATACATTGGTGCATATGCTGCTGCTATGAACGGACTGGATGTACTCGTTTTCACCGGTGGTGTTGGAGAAAATATGCCCCCGTTAAGAGAAGAGGTCTGTCGGAATATGGAATTTTTCGGTATTCAATTCGATTCTGCCAATAATAATCGCCGCACCAGTGATATTCTGGAGCTGCATCAGCCGGATTCCCACGTGAAAATCCTTAAAGTTACTACTAATGAAGAATTGATGATAGCTCGTGAAACCGAGAAACTGCTTAAGCAAAACCGATTTATATAGATTATTTTATAAAACCAGATGAAACCTTGCGATCATCCGCAAGGTTACAGAGAGTGCATTATGCTGAACAGTCACCGAAAACAGGAGAATAGCACCAGGGATTTATCTGGCATCCCCCCGTTTTATTATTCATGATTTGTGGTAACTTCTTATTTTATAAAGTAATATATAGGATTTATCTTTTATAATTCCCGGTACGGGATAAGTTTGTATAGCGTAAGGTTGCACAGAAGGTGCTACCTTATGTAAAAAATGAGCCCCACTCCCACCCCATCGGCGCTGCGCGCCGATGGGGTGGGGGTGTATGCATCATTCATAAGGTAGTCTCGGAGTACCGAGCCAACCTTACGCTATACGAATATATCCCTTTCAGGGAAATGAAACTTCAAAAAGGCGAGATATTTAAAAATTCCGGGGGGATGCCAGCAGGAATTTATACCTTGACAGCAACCAACTAAAATCTCTCTTAAATAGGATGTAAATTATGGATGCAATTGCCATAATCTTTGGGGAAAATTTTTAGTTTTTTTTTTACAGGAACAGGCACAGAATGACTTGGATCTTATGTTACTCAAAAGAGGATTCATTTTTGGAATTTATTAACAGAAACCTCATAGACGCCGGATATGAGCATCAAGCCTGTACGAAAGATAAAGCAGTAGCCTGGGGAGTGATTAATGACCAGGCAATAGACATTTTTATCTACGATATCTCAACTGCTTTTAAACTGGAAGACATTGACCTACTGAGATTTGCCCGTGACAAAACTGAAGCAGCTATTATTTTAACCTGTGACACCTGCGATAATGAAGTACTGGAAAGAGCTACTGTGGAGAATGTCTGCTGCATTCTGGAAAAACCTTTCTCAACTTCAGATTTTCTGACTGCCTTGGAAATTGCTCAATTTAAAGAAAAACTGCTGCTCAAGACAATCAATGCAATATCTGAAATGCTGATCATAACAAACGAAAAGGGAAGGATTTTCCTGGTAAATGAAAAGACAGAAACGAAAACCGGCTTCCATCACTATGAATTCATCGGTAAAGATATTGAAAACCTGAAATTATTTCAACGGAAACCCAGCATTGAGAAGGCAAACAGCGACAACGAATATGACATTCCAACAAAAACAAGAGGTCTGCTCAAAGTAGTCTTTAAAAGTTCAACTTTCGAATTATCTAATAAAATCCTGCAGTTAGTGATCCTGGAAGATATAACCGAGAAAATCCAGGCAGATGAGAATTACCATCTTCTGGCTGAAAGAACAACGTCGGGCATAGTTATCTATCAGCAGCATGGGATTATATATGCAAATCCAGCTATGGAAAAGATCAGCGGTTATTCAGCCACAGAAATGAAGAGCATTTCCCTGCATTTCTGGGATTTCATTCATCCGGAAAAACTCAGCAATTCTCCCGGGAATAAACCTGAAATCAATAACAATATCAGACGCTATGAAGTGGAAATGATCACCAAACACGGAGAGATAAAGTGGCTCGATGTTTTCGAGAACAGTACTTATTTTCAAGGTCAGCCAGCCACAATGTGCATCTTTAGCGATACTTCAGACAGGCTCCGCTTTGAGAACGACCTAAAAAAGTCATACTCACTTCTGGAAGATGCTCATCTGAAAGTGATGCAAGCACATACGCTTGATGCACTGGTGGAATTCGCTTCCGGAGTTGCCCACGAGATAAGGAATCCCCTGGCAAATATTTCCTCAAGGGCACAACTGAGTCTGAAGACCTTAGCAAATGATTTGGTGAATGAAGAAAATATGAGATCAATTATTGCCAGTACTGAACGGGCAAATCTTATTATTACAGAGTTACTAGACTTTGCACGCCCTCAGGAAGCGCCTTCGGATATGGGGAATATTAACGAGATACTGGAAAATGCCTGCAATCATACCCGGATGCTTTTAAAAGACCAGGCAGTTAAATTGGAAAAACAGCTTTCACCTCAGCTTCCGGAAATTAGGGTCAATGAATTCCAGTTGGAAAGAGCTTTCCTGAACCTGATCAATAATGGCATTCAAGCTATGGAACCAGGCGGGACTTTGACTGTAAGTACGTTTCTGCAAACCAGATTTATAGTGATCTCAATTGCTGATACCGGAAAAGGCATTGAAATCCAGTTCATTGACAAAATTTTTAATCCCTTTTTTACGATGAGACATAAAGGAGTGGGATTAGGTTTACCGATTGTCCATAAAATCATTGAATACCATCATGGTACAATTGAAGTTGAGAGTGTTCCTGGTAAAGGCACTAAATTTATCATCAGACTGCCTCTGGAAAGAAATGATCTGACACATGATTTTACTATTGTGCAGGAAAGCTGAAATAGTTACCTTATACTAAGGGGATTCTTCTTTTCAGGCTCAACTTATTTAGAAATGGTGAAATCCTGTTGTTAATAAATTTCGTGGGGGGATTTATGAAGACGGTCTTAATTGTCGACGATGATCCTGATTTACAGCAAACACTCGTCAGAATACTAGAACATGAAGGATATTTAACAATCACTACAGGTAATGGCAATATAGCTTTGAAGAAAATCCAGGCTAATATGGCAGATGTGGTGATTCTCGACTTCAAGCTTCCGGGACTGGACGGAATATCGATTCTGGAAAATCTGAAACAATATAATCCTGAGATCATGACTCCCGTGATCATGCTCACAGCTTTTGGCGATATTAAAAATGCCATAAAAGCGATGAAACTGGGTGCTTATGATTATATAACCAAACCTTTTGATAATGATGAACTCATATTGACCATCAAAAAGGCTCTGCGAATCCGGTATCTGGAAAAGGAAGTTATAACTCTGAGGAATAAACTGAATGAACACAAGGTTGAAGAGAAGGAAATCGGAAGTAGCCCGGCAATCAGGAAAATTCTTAAACAGGTGGAACTCATCGCACCAACAAATATGAATGTGATTATTCAAGGGAAAAGCGGCACAGGTAAAGAAGTATTCGCCCATCTTATTTACCGCAAAAGTCTGCGGGTTAAAAAATCTTTCATTGCCATCGATTGCGGTGCAATACCCGATAACCTAGTGGAAAGCGAGCTTTTCGGTTATGAAAAGGGGGCATTTACCGGTGCAAACCAGCAGAAAAAAGGAAAATTCGAAATTGCAGACCAGGGTACTCTGCTGCTGGATGAAATCACCAACCTTTCCACTGGTGCCCAGGCAAAACTGCTCAGGGCAATTGAAGAAAGTGAGATTACTCCTTTGGGTGGGAAAAACCCCATTCCCTTTGATGTCAGGATCATATCTACTGCTAATATTGATATTCTGGAGGCTGTGGAACAAGGCGAATTTCGGGAAGATCTATATCAGCGACTGAACGAATTTACCATCAAACTACCTCTGCTTAAAGATAGACGGGAAGATATTCCAACCCTGGCTCAGAATTTTCTGGAAAAATCTAATATCAACCTGCATAAGAACATTTCAGGTTTCTCTCCACAAGCAATGAAATTGCTCCTTGCCTACGAATGGTATGGCAATATCAGGGAAATGAAACACGCAATTAAAAGAGCTGTGCTCCTGGAACAATCTGATAGCATTACTGCTGAGGTTCTGGATTTTCTCGAGATCAGAACTGACCCGAATAAAGACACTTTACCCCTGCAGAATATTATCTCAGATATTATTGTGGATGGTTCTACGCTCAAAGATATTGAAAATGACATTATCAGTAATACGGAAAAGACTGTCATCAGCGAGATCCTGAGAGAGACTGGCAATAACAAATCGAAAGCAGCAAAGCTTCTCGGTATAGATAGAAATACACTTTATAACAAAATTAAAAACCTGAATATCCGTCTAAATTCTGCCGATGAATAGTTGTGGCAGTTACAAGTATACCTGTAACTGCCTTATAGAAATGAGGAGAGATTTTTTTAAAATCACTTTATTCTGAGTAGAAAACCGAAACTTATCCCGCTGCAATCTACCAGAATATCTTCCCAACTGAATCTTTTATCCATAAAAAGTTCTTTACTAAAGCCTACCGATAAAGCTAAACCCACCGGGATTGTTCGATACCAGCCACCCAGATTTGCCCATTCCATTATCAGATCACTGACTAAATAAATTCCTAACTCTCCAGTGAAATGAAATCCCTGATTAGGATCTATGGGTTCTGCCGTTAAAACATTCACTAACATTAACATTACAAAAAGAGCTAATATCGCTTTCATCATAACCCCCGGTTCGTTTTTTCCACGCTAACACTCACGCATCATGTAATAACATTTTGAGGACCACACTTATCCGGAAATTTTATGAAGTTCATAACTCTATATATAATTGCAATTTTGGCGCATGATTTGTGAATGGACACTCCGGTTTACTCGTCATTACTATCTCCTTTTCTGCTGAATTGCCCATACATAATGCAATTTAGATTACGCATTCTGATTTCTTTACTGTTTTTTAACTGCCGCTAAAACACTTTTCCATTGACAGGAGACAGCCGGTAAGTGTTTTGGATAATGATATTTTATATTGATAAAGGAGATTTATTATGGGTAAAGGTGACAGCCGGACTAAAAAAGGGAAGATTACTACAGGCAGTTATGGCAACTCCAGACCAAAGACCAAGAAATTGTTGAAAGACAAGAAATAAGCGTAAAATCAAAGCCGTAAAAAAATCATGATATGCAGCCTGCTGTCACAAGACGGCAGGCATTTTTCGTATCACGAAACAGAATAAAAATTATGCGCACCGTATTATTTTTTATCAGCAGGTACCTGAAATCACCACGGCAGGAATGGCGACGTAGCAGTTCCATATTCATGGTTCTGGGCATCATCATCTCCGTAGCTGCCTTAACGGTGACATTTTCCATTTTTGAGGGTTACCAGCGCGTATTGAAAACCACCCTTTTAAGTACTAATTCGCATATATATATTTTTTCTGGATTTGTCGGAGGTTTGCAGGAAAGTGATGTCACGCGATTGTCAGAATTTCTTTCACATCAGAAAGAAGTTGCGGCTTTCAGTCCCGCTGTAATAGAACAGGCGATGATAACCAGGGGTAAAGTCAGCGAAAATAATAAAGTTGTCAGTTGTCAGCTAAGAGGTATTAACTGGGAAGAGAAAAATCTTCCGATCCGCTATCGGGAATATATTGAAGATGGAAACTGGGAACTTAGCGATGAGGATGATATAGTAATTGGCAGAGAACTGGCAAAGAAACTGAATGCAGGTGTGGGTGACACTGTATATCTGGTGAGTCCTGCTCAGAGTAAAATGACCATTATGGGGCTACAATCGCAGAGTCATGCCTATCAAATAGTGGGCTTGTATCACAGCGGGATCTATGATACGGATAGCCGCAGTGTTTTCATGGATTATCAGCAGGCCTGGAAATTCAGTCAGCAACCGGGAGTTTATTCACGCTTTGAAGTAAAGCTGCTGCCAAAAGAAATAGACAGAGCAGATTATCTCAGCTATGTATGGGAAAATGCTCTCTCACTGAGTTACCAGATATCCTGCTGGCAGGATTTTAACAGCAGTCTTTTTAATCTTCTGGAGCTGGAAAAGTGGGTACTTTTTTTTATCCTTAGTTTTCTGATAGTTGTAGCTTCTTTTAACGTTGTATCCACGGTGAGTTCAGCCATAATTGAGCGCAAACATGATATAGGAATTCTTAGGGCCACAGGTTTTTCGAAAAATACATTGCAAAGCATTCTTCTGGGAAGAATTCTAGGTACCGGGATCCTGGCAATATTAACCGGCATCCTGCTGGGAATGCTGCTGGCGTGGGCAGCAAGTGTGCAGAATTTCTTTCAGATCAAGGGAGATGTTTATTTTCTGGACAGGATCAGTGTATATTTTTCTCCTTTTGGTATGCTTATGATCATGATCACGGCATTTATAATAATCTTACTGGCAGCACTGATCCCTTTGAAGGAGATCAACCGGCTGCATATCTCGGATATACTCAGGAGCTGAAAATGGCAATAGTGCAGGCTGTAGAATTGTGGAAAGGTTATGAGGAAACAGAAGGCAGACTGGAAATACTCCAGGGTTTAAATCTGCAGATCGAGGAAGGAGAAAGTGTGGCCATCACCGGAGAATCAGGCAGCGGTAAAAGTACTCTGCTGCATCTGCTGGGATTGCTAGATATACCTGATAAAGGCAGAATATATTTTCAGCAGGAATTATTGAATCCTCAAAACCGCCAGGCGGACAAATTTCGTAATCGCCATTTAGGTTTCGTTTTCCAGTTTCATTACCTGTTACCTGATTTTACGGCTCTGGAGAATATTGCCCTGCCTAATTTCTATCTTTATGGTAAATTGAAACCTGCCCGAGAAAAGGCAAAACTGCTTCTGGAAAAACTCAATCTGCTTGATAGAGCAGAGCATTATCCTGACCAGTTAAGTGGTGGAGAACAGCAAAGAGTGGCTGTTGCCCGTGCTCTCATCAATGAACCCGATATTATTTATATGGATGAACCCACAGGAAATCTGGATAAAAAACACAGCGATGAGCTTACTTCTATCCTGTTGAAATTGAACCTTGAGCAAAACCAGACAATGGTAATAGTGACTCATGATCTGCAACTTGCGGGATTGCTGACAAAACATTACCGTCTGGAAAATGGAATTCTCCATCTGCAGAACAAATAAATGCCTTTACCAAGAAAACGGCGCTGGCTTCTAATATTTATCTGGTTGATCGTGTTCGTCAACCTGGCATATTTTGCTGTAATGCGGCTGAATATTAAAGACCGGCTCGTTCAGAAATATTTGACTAATTACCTCATAAAAGCCACGGGGGGGGAAGTAAGCATTGGCAATCTCAGTTTTAGTGACAGCTATCTGCTGGTAGAGAATTTTAGAATATACCTGCCGAAAACTAACCTCGAAATCCGGGCAGAAAGTCTGCATGCAGATTTTCATCTCAATCAGCTCATCTTTAAACATTTTCAAAAAAAAACACTTATTGATAAAATATATATAAATAATCCCTTTGTCAGATATAATTTTTCCTTGAAAGAAAAAGAAGAAAAAAAAACCTCAGGTAAATCTGACAGTAAAAGAAAATTGCCTGATCTGTCGCAATATTTTCAGGAACTGCAAATTGAAAACGGTAAAATTGATGGTTCTGTAGATGTGGGTGAATTCAGGATTAGAGACAGGTTTTCTAACATTAACGGCTCATTGATAACTTCACCGGAAGTAACTGCTTTTTTTAACGGGACAACCAGTAATGCTGCTCCCTTTTCGGTGATGCTTGACCTTACTGAGCGTTCATTTAACCGGCTGCAGGTAAATATCGAAAATTATCAACCTCTTGATATGTATATCATCCAAATAGACACTCTCCAGGCGGAATATGATCTTTCGTTTACTTATGATCTGGGAGAAATGAGAGTTAATGCCGGCGTGAAGAACATCTATCTGGAAGTAGCAGACCGCATTATTAATGCCGACAGCCTGCATATCTCCGGTAACGGTGATAAGATGGTTATAGATTTTGAGAATCCGGTTGTTGATGGTAATTCCGCTGAGTTACAAGCAACGCTCTATGACGTATATAGTTCAGAAATATCTGTTGATGCGTTACTGCAAAGCTCCAGCGTCGATATCAGTGATTTTCAACCCTTTATCAAGGGGATTGCCCGTGCTCAAGCGCACATGACCGGAAAATTCACTGATTTCACTATTGCTGCTGATGCCTGGCTGGACAGTGTCAGATTTGGTAAACAGATATTTACGAAGGCTGACCTGTCTGCCACGGTGAAAAATAAAGAAGTGCTGCTGAAGATCAATAACCTGGAATGGCAGCGGAATAAAGTGAAAGCAGAAGGTTACTATAAATATGCCGGTATAGCAGAGTTTAATGCGTTTTCCGATACTTTGCATTACCAGATAGGTAACATTCAGCTCATGGGCAGGGTTACGGCTGCCTTTAATAGAGAAAAGGAAAGCACGTCCTGGTTGAGGATGACAGATTTCAGTATCTTTACTCCAGAATTTAACTTGGACTGCCTGGAATTTACTGCCTCTCTGGAAGATTCATTAGTGAATATAGAAATGCACAGGCATTATAATGATCTGGCCCTGAAGGGCACTTACGATATTTACAGCAGCCATTTTGACTTATCCCTTGCTCTTACCCGCTTCCGGCTCAGTCAAACTCTCAATATCTATACATTTCCCACTGCTTCCGGAACTATCAATTGTTCAGGAAATCCTGATTCACTCTCCCTGGATAGTAATCTCAGGTTTTATGATCAATATTTCGGGATGTTTGACGGCCGCATAAAAACGACAGCATTACTCGATTTTAAAAACCAGAGAAGCTTTTTAGAATTGCATACCCGCAATGCACGCTATAACTACGAAGATATGCAGATTGATATCATCGCAGCAGGAAATCTTGACAGCATCAGCACCAGCAGGTGTGAAGTGAATAATGATATCAATATTGATGCTGTTTTCTTCATGAAACCGGTACTCGGCTGGAATCTTCATTTAAGGGGTAACCGGCTTGATCTGAAAGATCAGCTTAAATATCTGGTTGATTATAAATCTCTGGATAGCTTTGGGGGTGATATTGACCTGGAAATTTCGGCTGATTCACGTGGTTTGGGAAAATTCGCTGCTGATGCAATAGTAACGGATCTACGGTTTGGTGAATTGCAGAACCTTGACCTGACATTGGAATTAGCAGGAGATAATCAGCGGATCAATATTAATAAAGGTATAATGCGAATTGCGGGAAATCCCACCGGAAATTTTAGCGGCTGCCTGCAATTGCAGCCGGAATTCGGCAGTAATTTCCAGCTAAAAATGACTGATTTCGATATTAAAAATATCCTTCCAGAAACAGGTTACCGGGGAGTTTGTGAGGGCATTATCGGTTATAACAGCAGCAGTAAGGGAAATGCCCTTTCTTTGCAGCTTACAGCCAAAGACCTCCAGACTGCTGGTATCAAGATCGATAGTATTGCCATTGACCTCACACAGCAGGATAGCCTGCTTATTGTCAGCTTATTTTCTGCCCTGGTAGATAAAAATACAACATTATCTGCTTCCGGGGCGTTAGGATATAACATTTTTACGGAAAACAGCTATTATTCACCCGAACAAATTGAAGTCTCTTTTTCCGGCGATCTCATCAAGCTGCTCCGGAAAAATATTGATTACATCAGAAGTGGAAAAAGCAAAAGCAGTATCCATCTTATTGCCACAATGAATGATAATGGTCTTGATATAATCGAGGCGGAATTTCTGCTTAAAGGCAGCGATCTGCTCTTGAAAGATCAAATCGAGACAATTGAGAAGATCAATATTGACTGCCGTATAACTGATAACATACTAAATATTAATGAATTATCCGCCAGACTCGGCAATGGAAAACTGCTCATTGAAAACAGCGTTGGATTTAACAATGAGGATTTGAATTTACAGCTTATTAATCTGGGACAGATTCTCATCTCAACTACCGGAAATGGTATCCGCTTTCATCTGCCCCAGTATTCACAGAAAAATTCTTTTATAAGCCTTGCCCTGCAAGGAAGAAACTCACATTACATGCGGTTTTATCAACATGATGACAAACCCTTACTGGTGGGCAATATAGTTCTGAACCAGGCGGAAATACTCTACCCGCCCAACAGTGAAAATATTACAAAAATGCTGAATAGTTTTACTGCGGATATGACCAAAAACTGGTCAGTGAAAAAAAAGGATAAAACCAAAATTCCCTCAGATGCAGAGCAGGAAACTGAGGAATATGCACCTCTGCCTTACAACCTTGATCTTTACCTCGTGACTGGTGAAAACGTGCGCTACGTAACTTATCCTTTCCAGATCACTTTTTTACCGGGATCTTATGCTTATCTCAATTATACTGACGAGATATTCAGTATTCCCGATGCCAATTTCATTTCGGAGGAAGGCAGGGTTGAACTCGTAGGCGTTTTTCTGGATGTTGATCATATCAGGGTTTCCTATAATCAAAAACTCAATAATGTAGCTTTGGAAGCGGTCTTTATCAGAAAGGTTGCTGATGGCACCCAGATTCAGCTGCTCATTACTGATGAGGGTGAAGGTAATTTCCCCAATAATCTGCAGATGGCTCTTTCCAGCGATAACACTTATGACCTTACTGATACCGAAAAACTCTTTCGCCTCCGTTATGGCAGGGGGCTGGATGAACTTTCAGCTGTGGAAAGAAATAATCTGATGCAGAATGACCTGATCCAGACTGCCGGCGGTGAAATAGAAAACATCATTATTGATCCTGTCATTAATAAACTTGAACTCTTTATCAGTCGTAAACTCAATATTGATTATTTCCAGATGGAAACCAGCTTTATCTATAATCTGCTTTCCGGTAACAGTGATCTTTATGGAGCTCAGGAAGATTATGCCAATAAATATTCTGCTGATATTCTTCTGGAAAACCTGTCCTTCAAAGCTGGTCGCTATATTTTCAATGATCTGCTGCTTAATTACCAGATAACATTTCAAAGGATTTACGATGCTGATCTGCAGACCGGGATGGGCGTATACCACACTCTTTCATTCCGCTACGATATGCCGATGGATATTAAATTTCTTTATGAATATAACATCGATCCCTGGGAAAGGGACAGCCACGAATACAGCTTTAACAGGACGATTCGCTTTAATGACTTCACTGACCTCTATTATAAACTCCTCTATCCGGGTAACTGGCAGGAAAAGACAGCAAACCGTTTTATCAGAAAATAACTGCTAAACCCATATTGTGCAGTCGTAACTTGCAAATAATATCCCGACATTTTTTGGCAGAATATTTTTCACATTCTTTATAACTTTAATAATGTCAAAAGCACACGCTGTCAGTAAAACAGTTCAACTTTTCCTTTTCCTCACGCATTAACTTTCTGGTTTCAGTTTGAAAGTTATGCTTACAGGTTATTTCAGGACTGTTTAATCAATTACTCATTAAATTCTCACTCTTCTTGGTTTCGGTTTATCCGAGTTAGGTTTAACAAAATGGGCTAAAATGCAAACCTGAATCTAATAAACTTTAGATCATAGAAAATATCGTAATCATGGGAAACTTCTCCCGGAAACAGCACGAAAGTATAACGTAGTAGCCCTCTTATAAAGAATCGATTGGAAATATTTTCCAAAAAAAACGGGAGGGATCTAATGATCCCTCCCGGAATATTCTATTTTCTTCTCAGCGAAGTTCTTACTTCTTCTACTGGAAAATGATCAATTATCCCTACGTAATATTGCAGAATGAGTGAACCGTCATAAGCTTCCACGGTTCCGTTGCCATCCACATCGGAGCGCAATATCCGCCAATCCGGCCAGGGAAGCGGTGCCACAGCACCCGGATCTATTCCTACAAAATACTGCAAGGCAATAGAAGCATCATATGCTTCCACAGCGCCATTGGCATCAACATCACCATACATAATCCCGCCTGCCTGCGGATCCACGGGTGTAAACAGTATGGCTCGCTCGTCATCCAGTTCATGAACGGTTTCTCCATACATATCAGCAAAAGTGATCTGCAAACCCTGCGTTTTATCCGGACTTTCAATGCCCACGCTGGCATAATTCTCATTCTGGTCAATATTATGAACTTCCTGGTACATAAATATTATTTCACCGTCTCCGGTTTCAGTTGGATAATATTCCGGGTCACGTAATATTACTTGAAAATACTGCCGCTGATTGGGATTAAAAACAAGGCGCATATTCTTCCATTCCAGCATAAAACGGTGGTTATCTTCATCATACCAGTAGTAAACATAGCCCTGAGTTAGATCTTCCCAGAAGGGACATACCATACCGGATGGTCCATAACCCGAAGGAATTGCCTTATTTCGGAAAAACAGCGTCGTTGTATTGCCAAAAGAGAAATATCCGTTCTGGCAGACTGTTATTCGGTCAAACACTTCTCCGTAATATTGAAAATCAAAGGGAAGCTCAAGCTGATCAATCCAGCCGTCATCAGTTTCATGCATATGCGGAGAATCAAGATATTCTCCATCACCACCGGAAAATGGTGAAATATCTAACCATTCGTAAACCGGTACTTCAAAATCACCTTCATCATCGCTTTCAATTGCCATATAGCCATAACTGTCAAAGGTGGCATCATTCTCATCCACGTCGCCTATGGGTATGGTTACAGCAATGGTCTGAACCAGTGCGGCACCGTCATAAAGAGATAACTGCATGCTGGCCACTTGTCCGGTGATCACATCCGAAGGTAATATCTCAAACGGTATTGAGTTGGTAACATTACTACCGCTGTTTATCCCGCTGTACTCAGAGACTGATGATGAAATAACCGCATTATTATTTAAGCTTACCAGAACGGCAGTTAGATCGGAAGATGATACGCTTCCTCCATTATGCAATACCAGGTCAACCTGGCAGAGTTCTCCCTGCATCAGAGAACCGCTGCTGCTGGTTATTTCAGCATCGGTGAAGATCATTTCCGGTGCCTGGATCCCTAATTCCACCAGACCTGTTTCACTGCCCAGGCTGGATGTTATATTACAGAATAATTGACCGAATTCACCATCACACCATTCTTCACTGGTCTCCACGTTAAAGGTTAACATCTGCTCAGCACCCGGTATCAGATACGCAATAGCCTGACTGTCATCCTGGGGAATGAAGTGGTCATCATAGTTCAATAATTCCACAGCTACACTAGTAGCCGTTAATGTACCGTAATTATATATTATCAAATCCAGCTCAAAAGTGTTTCCTGCTACCGGCATCGTACTGCTGGAATAATCACTTATTCCCAGATGATCACCGGCTTCTATTTCGATCGTTTCTACTGCGGGAGTATAACCGTAACGCGAAGCAGTTATTGTGTATTCGCCGGCTGTCAGAAGCACGGGAATATAGGCATTACCGTTAGAATTAGTCATTCCTGCCGCCAGCAATTCGCCGTCAGTGGTTATGGCGATACGGAAACCTTCCACCACGTCATCATCTGAAGTTATGTTTATTTCCAGATAATTTTGACCTGCCGGTATATCACCAACGATATTGAGCTCACATTCTTTCGGGACATCCGTCCAGATATTCAAGGTCGGGTCGCCTAAGAGATTATATACGTAAAAATAGAACTGATCGGAATCTTCCGAACCACCCCAGCTGTGACAGAAGGGAAAGTTATTATACATTTCCATCTTACCGCGCAGCATCATCGATGAACTGCCAAAATTTTCTTCCTGAGTAATACCCTGATATATCCCCAGATCATTACAGTTATTAAAAGGAGTCTTAGTATCATGCTCACTGGGACCAATAAAGGCAATGGCACCTCTCGGATTACTCGATGAACCCGAAACTACCCAGGTCTCTCCGAAACAGGTTGTATAATTATTATCGGCAAAATCTCCACCTCCGCAGACGATACTTGTTACCATGGGCAACATCCAGCCATTGGCTAACATATTTATATCGCTAGACTCCATCATATGTCCACCGCCGGTACTATTCCAGTAGTTGGCACTGCCGAATCCCCGGTAATTTAAAAACGTATATCCCGTATTGATCAATGACCTTAATTGTGATGTACTGGTCTGATATGGCGCGATAAACGTATCAACCTGCGTATATGTGAAATCCATAAGTTTCTCTTTCGCCTGGATCACGGTTTCGCGACCAGAAAAATATTCCTGACCCCAGCCATCTTCAATCACGCTCATCATCAATCCTTTTGTGTACCAGGCTGTATTAGTCATATAAGGATCGCCTTCATAATTCATGATCTTGGATATGGCTGTTGTGATATGTGTTGTACTCTGAATGGAAATTCTTCCCAGAAGCACATCAGGAAAATAATCAGTTCCCTGCAGAAGCGCATAATCGTGATCCGTCACAGCAGTAGCATACATATAGCCTTCGCAGTAAAATGCCGGAATACTGTAGTTGCCGGTCACGTCTCCTATCAGCAGTACGTAATCAGGCGGGTAATCCCAGTTATTATAAGCATTCTGAATGTAATTTTTGATCGAGTTGTTACTTGACCCGGTCTGGCTGGTATTACGTATCTCTGCGCGGTAACCAAGCTGCCTTTTCCACTCTGCCAGAACTTCCACATAACTCTGCACACTGCTGCGGCAGATTATCAATAAATTACCGGCATAATCATTATCATTACGCTGCCCGTCAAAACCAAAGATCAGGTCTTCCGCCAGTTTCGTGAATGCCGGTGATGGCGGCAGTTCCCTGCCTTCGTAAGGATTCTCAGGATCGCTTTCATCAAGTGTTAATTCCAGATCCAGGTTTTCTATGATCCGCAGTCTGCCCAAACCCGGATTATATTGTACTGCTGCCACGCTGATCTGACTGAATCGGTTATCACGCATTATTCCCGGTGAAGATATCGTAACAATCTCTTCCGGATACCAAGTATTTCCACGATAACCGGAAAATGATTCCAGGTCTTCCCAGCCACTGGGAACTACCGGTGAATCTAAAGTTAGTTCCCTGCTCTCATAGCAGATATCAGCTATCCGCCAGTTTCCGCGTTGTGGTAATGCCACCATCCTGGTGTAATGCGGCAAATCCGGTTCACCCAAAGCTGCTCCCTGCTGGTAACCATCCATTGTCAATTTTGTGAAATTGCCCAATCCCACATTTAACTCGCTAGTAAACAACTCTCCCGCGTCTCCGGTAACTGAAAGTTGCGAACCCGTCATACTGATCTCATAACTTGTTAAAGAAAAAGTCATTACAATAAAAATGAATAAAAGTAACCTCTTCATATTCTAAACACTCCCTTCATGTTCATTTATTATCTAATTTCAAAGCAATTTATGTTCCTTCTTTTGTCAAATATTTCTATTTCTATTTACTTTACGCGGATTTTTTCTATATTTATCACTCCCCCAGCAATAATTTCACCTCGGAAATAATGAAACATAACTCACTTGCAATATAATAGCACAATACGCATTTCCTGGTAATTAAAGATGCATAGCCTCCGGTTAAGGTACTCCGCAACCGGAGGAATAAATGATCTACACAGCCCCCCCATCCCGGCTGCGCCGGGATGGGGGGGGAAAACATCCCAAAATCCTCCGGTGGCACGATGTTTCACCGGAGGCTATGCATCTTGATCCCGTTCCGGGGAAATGAAGTTTTTCTTTACAAATAGATCATACTTTTCTTTGATTCACCATCTTCAAAATACTAAACGGAGGTTACTATGGAAATAAAGCGCTGTGAATGGGTGCAAAACGCCCCGGAAATTTATATCAAATACCACGATGAAGAATGGGGAGTTCCCCTGCATGACGACACTAAGCTCTTCGAACTGCTGGTTCTGGAAGGTGCCCAGGCTGGGCTCTCCTGGCTTACCGTATTGAAAAAAAGAGAAAACTACCGCCAGGCTTTCGATAACTTCGATTATGAAAAAATCGCCGACTATGACGATTACAAGATCCTGGAACTCCTTAATAACGAGGGCATAATCCGCAACCGGCTAAAGATCCGTTCCGCTATCCGCAATGCCAAAGTGTTTATCAAAATCAGAGAAGAATTCGGCTCTTTTGATAACTACATCTGGGCTTATGTAGATTATAAACCTATCCAGAACAACATTACAGCCATGAACCAGATCCCTGCCAAAACTGAACTCTCCGACAAAATATCCAAAGACCTGAAAAAAAGAGGTATGAATTTCATAGGTTCCACCATAATCTATGCCTTCATGCAGTCCATAGGTATGGTAAACGACCACGAAGTAACATGTGAATTACATTAACCTTTGGAGTGCATTAGCTCCCGCTAATGCAACGAGACGCAGTCGAGTATAAAGCCTTCACCTAAGCCACCTTGCGCCTGGTCTTCAGACCTCCCCGATAGTAGCGACCAGATATCCCATACCATGATCAAACAACCCCAGACAACCATTCTTCTGAAAATATGCCCGATAAGCCCTATAAGCCTTATATAAAAGAGCCAAGTTGAGGCTTGGCGTTCCAGGAAGCCACATTTTCGTCCCTTCATTTCTCGTCCCCCGTCTTCGACTCACGGTTTTTCAATTCCCCACCGTCTCCGAAGGAACAAAATCCGCAAAATTATCCCCTGCAAAAGCAGCGATCCGGTATTGAATATATTCTCCCCCCGGCACGTCATCATCAATCCATTCTCTCGCATCAGCCGGGGCAAGGGCAAAATCATCCTGCCACACGGTGCCTACCCGCCGCTTAATTGAGAAGCCTTCAATATTTTCCAGCTCATAATCCCAGCTTATCCTGATGCTGCCTGAAAGCTGTTCCAGCACAAGATTACTCACTTCCGGCAGATCATAATTCAAATCATACGGATTACTCGCCGTAGGCTTTTCGCTGCAGGATAATATTAAAAGAAAAATCACTGAAATGACCAGTATTTTCATAACTGCACTCCGTTAATTTCCTGTTTATTTTCTTTGACAATGCGCGGAATAGTCTCCGGCAATCTGGTTAGAAACTCATAATTTACCTGGTTGGAAAGTTCCGAGAAACCGGCCACCGTGATGCTGCTTTTCCCCTGCGTGCCTATTATCACAACTTCATCGCCTTTCTGCACACCCGGTATATGCGAAACGTTTACCTGAAAAACGTTCATATTCACTGCTCCGATAACGTTTGCCTTACTGCCATGAATGAGCACGTGTCCAGTATTACTAAGACTCCGCCGGTAGCCATGAAAATACCCAATCGGAATCGTGGCAATTTTCGTTTCTTTTGTGGTCATAAAGGAATTGCCGTAACTGACAAAACTACCTGCCGGCACTTTCTTAATGCTCATAACGCGGCTTTTCCAGCTTAATATCCGCTGCAGAGGATCGCGTGTGAATTTATTCTCATCCGAAAGCAGATTATTCATCTTGGTTTCCATACTGGGCCAGTAGCCATATTGCGCAATACCTATCCGCGCCATGTCCATTATACTCTGGGGATAGATCAATGCCGCTGCCGAGCAGGCGATATGCCGGTATTTAGGCGAAAACCGTCGTTTCTTCAAGATCCCCGTCAATTTTTCAAAAACCCGCATCTGCTCCTGGATGCGCATATAATTCGTAATACTTTCAGCTCCTGCCAGATGCGTGCAGACGCCTTCCAGTTCCAGATACCTGGAATTACTGCGCATTATTGCCAGCGCTGCATCCAGTTCTGCCTCTTCAATTCCGGTTCGGTGAAGTCCTGTTTCCAGTTCCAGATGTATCCTGGCTCTCGTCTTCTGCTGCCGGGCAAGCATTGCTGCTTTCTGCAGCCTGTCCAGGTCAAAGACAAAGAAGGATATCCCCTTTTCAATCACCCAGCCCAGTTCTTCATCATTGATCATGCCCATTATCAGAAGTTGCGTATCCGGCTTTTTCACTGCCTCTGCCCTTAAAGCCTCATTGGTGTCAAATACGACAAAAAAATCTATGCCGTTCTCTTCAGCTAGAGGTACAAATTCCTTGATCCCATGCCCGTAAGCATTACCCTTGATCACAGAAGCAAACTTCACTCCGTTTCCCAGGCGCTTTTGCAGATAACGGATATTCTTCCGTAAAGCAGTTTTATTGATCTCAATCCAGGAACTGTGTATCATGCTTTCATAACCTCTTCTACTATTTTTGCAAAAATTTCCCTGCCATTCTCAATCAGTTCATCCGGAAAATCATAATCTGGATTATGAAGTTGCGGGCAATTTTCACCGCTGCCCAACCCAAAAAATACAGTCTTGTATTTCTGACTGTAAAAAGAAAAGTCTTCCGTCCACCGGAAAGGCTCCGGCGGTCTGATTATTGGCAGTTTGCTCTCCAACGCTGCCCTTTCCAGTATCCCAAAAGCTTCAGCATCATTTACGGTTGCCGCAAATTCCTCCACTCTCTCCATCTCCAATAGCAATCCATATTTTACTGCCAGTTTTTGTGCCAGATTTTCCGACTTTTCCACCTGTTTCTGTAGCATTTCATCACTCACAGCCCTGAAAGTAACCATCACCTCTCCCTCACCGGGTGACGTGCCAAAAGCTTCATCCCCCAGCCGTAGATGAATGATCGTAGTAAGTGGCAGTTTGTTTAATCCCGCAATCAGTTTCAGCATCGCCGGCAGCGGACTTATCCCGTTCTCGGGATGCGCCGCATGCGAAGTCTTACCGGTAAACCGGAATTTCAAACCTGCTGAGGCCATAGCAAAAACGCCTTCCCGTATAATTAGACTATTTAGCGGAAATCCCGGCAGATTATGCAATCCAAATATATAATCAGGTTTTAACGATATAAATTTCTTATCAGCCAGTATTGCTCTTGCTCCCTGAGCTGTTTCTTCTGCCGGCTGAAAGAGCAGGAACACTTTTCCTTTCAGCTCCTTAATGTGCTCACTCAACCAGATTGCTAATGACAACAAAATTACGATATGCCCGTCATGACCGCATTTGTGACTTACGCCCCTGTTTCTGCTGCGGTAGGCAAGTTCACCAGTCTCTTCGATCGGTAAAGCATCAATATCTGCCCGAATCATCACATTCTTACCTGCAGTGCCGCTATCATATACGGCGACCACACCATGACCGCCAACATTGCTGATTATTTTCACAGGTTTAGTTTCCAGCAATAATTCCCGAATATAATTAGCCGTCTTTCTCTCTTTGCCGGATAGTTCCGCGTGCTCATGCAGGTATTGTCTGACCTTGATATATTTTATATTCTGTTCTTTTTCCATATAAATAGAAAATATATTGTTATACCAGAAAGTCAAGATAAACAGTGAGAAGTGAGAAGTGAGACGGGAGAAGAGTGATCCGTGATCGGTAATCAGTGACGGAGCAAAAAAAAACAGACGTCAGCCAGAAAACGAATGACAACAATTATTTGCTTGACATAAATATTATTAATCAAACTTATTTTTTGATTAAAATAATAATATAATTAATACTAAGCTAAAGATTAAAGGATGACGTTAAGTTATTTTGTGTGGGGGGAATATAATGGGAAGAAAAAAGATTGAATATGAGTTTGGTGTACTATTAAGTCAAATGGTGTCTTATCTCGTTTTAACATATAGATCAGATACCCTTAATAATAAAAGCATCTGCGGTGAAGAAGCGGAAATTAACGAAAGAACAATTTTTTTAACTGCACGTGCAACGTATGCATTATGTACAGCATATTCTTTTGTAATAAAAGAATATTTATTTAAAGAAGATGGACTCAAAATGAATATGAAAGAGTTTGATGTTCTTATTGAAAATGCAATATCTTGGTTAATATCAAAGGGAATACAATGTACTCAAGAAAATGAAATGTGTTGGTGGTCTTCTGATAATTCACTTTTAGAAATTGTACGTACAACTTGTGCAGTTATAAATGCCTTAATGGAGTATAGAAAGATACTCCATAATAAAGCTATTGAATATAATTCAGAAAAAACAGAGAATTCAAAATTGTTAGATAAAATAGAAAAATTAAATATAATTATTGATAAGGGCATAAGTTTTTTTTCGCACAATATAATTAGTGAAGCAATACTAGTACCTAATGCTTCAACAGGAGATCAATCTCTTCTTTATGCAGGAGGATTGGCTAATATTCCAGTTGAAATTAATCATAAAATTATTAATGGGAATTTTGAAGATGTTAAAGTAGATTTGCTACCTAGCGATACGTGTGAAGTATCGAAAGCAGGTGGAATAACACCCGCTGAATTATTAACTGCAGGTGTTTTTTCAATGGGTGAAAATTTTAAGGAATTTATATTAAGCGAAGGTAGGAAAAAATATCGAGTAAAATATGATACTTGGGCAACAGCTGAAGTCTTAAACTTACTATCTCAACAATTGCATTATCTGAGTGAATACCCAAATGGAGAATCCAGTAACAAGATATCAGATTTTCAACTTAATAAGCACATGGAGGAACTAATTGAAGTACTTATAGCAACTAGAAACAGAGAAGGAATATGGGAATCAGAGTTTGTATGTGCGAATTATTTTATCATTTACCATCTCTATATCGCATGCTTAGAGTTAGGAAAAAGTGAAAAATACGTAAAAACCTTAATAGGTCCATCTCAAAATTTCATTGATAACTTATTGCTTAAAAATTATGAATACAAAAACCTTAATTATGCTCCTGATATATATTTAATAGCATCTAGATTAAGGGACTCTTGCCTGGTTTTTGGAATTGTTCTATTACAACTGAGTTCAGTAAAATATAAAACTGACATCAAAGAGTTTTCATGGTTTTATGATAACTTATCGTCTTTTAGTGGTTCAATACCTAAATTATCAAGTATGTACACCTTTGTCCCTGTTCATCCACCTCAGGTTGATAAAACATCCTGGGCAGTAATATGCTTGTCAAAAATACTAGCAAAATGTGGTCATAATCAAAGAAGACTTGATCATTATAGAAAATGGGCTTTTGATGGATATCTACAGAGAATGTTTGTTATACCAATCAGTCATGGAGCCCCTTATAAAATACATTTCATTCCTCCCGAATCACAATATAAACTATTCAATTTTACCCATGGAGATAATATTAAACAATTAAAAATACTTCTGAAAAGCAATAAAAAAGTTAAATGGATAGATTTAGGCTGTGGCAAAGGAAGAAATTTGGAAATATTGATGGACATATCTCCAGAATTAAGAAGTAAAATTGAGCCATTTGGGTTGGACATAAAAAATCTCGAGGAAGAATATTTGTATAATCTTCGCAGATTATGTGACAATATTAAAACAAATAATTTCATTTCGCAAGATATTTTTGCCTTGAATAAAATAAATGAGTATGATTATGTAACAGCGACTTTAGTATTTCATGAGATATCTCTGGGAAAGCTCTTTGATTCATTATGTAGCGTAATTAATTCGTTAAAAATTGGAGGTTATTTTACAATAATTGACCTGATTGATTACTACAATAATGAATCCAAAATAATAACTTGGGAAATGGAAGAGATGAAAGAAATACTATATTTATTTAATTCTTCAATAGAATTTGGCAGGAATAGAACAAAAACCCATATTTTTCAAAATTCTTATATTGATGAAGAGATCGAATACTACACAATAGTAGTCAAGAAAGTAAAAAATCTCGATATTGATATTCTTGACAAAAGCAAAATCTTTGAACTATATCACAAAAAGTATAATAATTTAATTAAGATTAGAAAGCAGACAGAAGATAATATTTACAAAAAAATCGAACAATTAGATTTAAAGAAATTGATTGAATCAATTACGACTCCAAAGGAGCGGCAAAAGATTTACAATGATTTAATATCTAATGAAGAATTAATTAATAAAATTAATGAAGAGGATATTCTAAATTGTTCCAAATTTTACCATGTTTGTGAGCAGCTTACAACATTAAAAGGTTTCTTTGAATCAAAAAAAATTAAAGAAAAAACTATAGTGAATAAAGTAATCCTTAAAAAAAGCCATAAAGCATTTATTTCTTATGAGAGTTCGTTAAAAGAAATTTTCGTAAGACCATTAGTAGATTTGCTTACTAAAGAGGGTATCAATGTATGGTTTGACGATTTCGAAATAAAAATTGGTGATAGCATCTCTGAGAAAATTCAGGAAGGCCTCACCCAATGTGAGAAATGTATCCTTGTAATTTCACCAGAATATATCAAAAATAAGAGTTGGGCAAAAAGAGAATTTAAGAGTATTACTGCTTTGGAAATGCAAAGAGAGCAGAATATGATTATACCAGTCTGGTTCGAAGTTACAAGGAACCAGGTTATGGAATTATCACATCACTTAGGAGACATCAAGGGAAATAAAGCCGATGATCTTGATGAGTTAGTAAACAAATTAGTGAATGTTTTAAGATAATTAAATTTAACATAGAATTATTAACTTTTCTGTACTTTTTTTACATATTTGTCTCGAAAATGACTCGAAATTACCTCGGCAGTCATCCACTTCCAATCATATAGTTTTCTCTTCATTCGTTGCTTTGCGCCTTTCTCGGTTGAAAATATTCTCTAAATCGAAGCCTCTGCATGGTTCTTCATATAAGTCCCATAAGTCCTATTAGTCACATATTCAAAAGACGAAACTCGTGACTCAGCTTTTTTGAATATTCCAATCTGATAGAGCCACTTGTACAGGGAAATTGAGCCAACTCTCCGTGAAATTTGAGCCACCCTTCCGTTTAAAGAGAGCAACTTGTCAAATATCGCAATAATTCCATTATAGATTTATGCGCGATGAGGCGTAACTTAATCATTAGGAGTCATATGTATATTCTTGTGAATCGGTACCGCTTGTCCGGGGTGGAGGGTACCGACAGTCCGGACAAGCGGTACCGAAAAAGATTACTATTCGCTTAAATGTTTCTCCAATCCATATATTTCTCTCATTGAAATATCTCTTGAT
>JAIPGO010000148.1 GCA_021736135.1 Candidatus Cloacimonadota bacterium | reverse complement strand
ATCGCATCTTGACTCCTTTTAATTTATTGTCCCGCAAGACATTAAGACAATAATTTGTCAGTTAGGAGGTAGTCAAGATGTTTTTAAGAAATTTAACTTATTCTTTATCAATAAGTTAGGAAATATGAAAAAGGCTTTACTGCTATAGAAGAAGGAGGTGGAATATACTGTGAAGGTAATGGAGATCAGTCTATTACAATATCAAACAGTACAGTTCACGGAAATATTTCTTCACCAGGTGTAGAATTGGGTGGTGGAGGTATTTTTTGCCTTGATGTTGGAATTGATTTTGATAATATAGACATTTATGGGAACAGTGCAGCCGACAATGGTGGTGGCATTTTTATTAAAACCACAGAATTTGAGAATCCAATAGCTGAACTAGACAATTTGTTAGTATATGAGAATCAATCCGGAGGACATGGAAGTGGAATATGCATAATGAATGATGGTGATTCAGATATGTGCATTAATAAATGTACAGTAGTTGAAAATACAGAAACCTCTGATGATTGGGGGGGCGTCTTTGTTGAATTTAATTGTATTGATGTAGTCAATTGCATTGTTTTTGGGAATGACGGGGGAGGAGATGAACCCCAATATTATCAACCTGATGGAAGTACAACTGAATATAGCTGCATTGAGGATTGGGTAACTACAAATCACAACATAATCAGCGATCCGGAATTTATTGACCCTGATAATGACGATTATCATCTGGATTGGGACAGTCCCTGCATGGATGCAGGAGATCCGTCCTTTGATTTAGATGATGACGGAACTGTTTGTGATATGGGGGCACTTGTTGCAGGCGATCATGATAATGTTCCCTTTGCCTTGAGCCAGATAGGTACTGAATATTACAATTGGGTAGGATTCCCCAGACTGGATTTTGATGGAGATGATAACGAAGGGGATTTTGTAGAAGCTACTGCTATGCTGGAATGTTTTACATATCCTGATCCTGCAGATCCACCAGATATTGATGTGTGGTTTGAGGATGATACGAATATTGAGTTTTATGGTGTATGGCAGCAAGTACCCCAATACTATTTATGGTCGGAATATCCATGTGATGACTTGATAAATAGTATCAGAGGATTCAAATTCAAGGTCTGGAAAAGTGGATGTGTAACTAAGCTAAGAGTATTCGGTGATGTAATTGAAGAAGATTTTACTATGACGATCTATGATAATGATGAATCAGGTGATGAAAGCTGGTTCTGTTATTTTTTAGATGATGTTCAGAATGGGTATGATGCTTTTGATACTACTACATTAGACAATCTTAAAAGTGTCAAAACGGCAACCTGGACAGCAGTCAAAGAACACGATGAATGGAACTGGCCATCTCCATGTGTCATCAAATACGGAGAACTTGTTGCAGTTCTACAGGCCGATCTTGACGATGATTATGAATTTCAGTGGCAGCAACCGGCTCGATGTGATGTAGAACCTTATGAACGACCGGTTCCTATCCAGTTCAGCTATAATGAAAAGATCGATTACCTGCCTGTATTTATGGATTTTAATGGTAATGCACCATTAGAAATTGCTGTCTATGTCGATAATGTATGTAGGGGTGCAGAAGTTGTGGATAACGACAGCCTGTTTCAGTTGAGGGCTTATGTTTTGGAAGAAGATCCTGGTTATGAACTTGAGTTCGTAGCCTATTACGGCAGGTCAGAAATGCAGGTTATGGATTACAGGATGACTAAAGAACATAATATTCAGCTTACTGATAAACTGATCACAGGTAATTTGGGAGATTATGCCTTTATCGAATTCGGAGAACCTTTAAATGAGCAAGTTCCGGAATTGGAAATCGAAATGAAAACATATCCTAATCCATTTAATCCATCCATGACCATTTCGTTCCAAGTTGCAGAATTCGGTAATATTGACCTTGACATTTATAATGCCAAAGGACAGAAGGTCAAAACGCTACTAAGCAATCATTACTGTGAATTAGGTGACAGAATAGAAAAAGTCTGGAACGGATATAATGATCAGGGACAACTTGTAAGCGGTGGTGTTTATTTCGTTTGTATGCAGTCGGCAAGTGATGTTCAGATGAAGAAGGCAGTTCTACTAAAGTAAAACGGGACTAGGTACTAGGAACTTGGGACTCATAATATGGCAGGCGTTCCGCCAGGAACGTCTGCCGAAGATATTGGAGATATGATGAGAAAGATATTAATTATTCTTTTCTTTTTGCAGGTCAGTTTTGCTTATTGTACTTTAGTTACTGTTGCTCATGATAATACAGGAGATTTTTCCGCGATTCAGGATGCAATAATTGCAAGTACAAATGGCGATACAGTTTTAGTATATCCGGGAACATATTATGAAAACATTGATTACATGGGAAAAGACCTGGTAATCGGCAGCCTGAATATGATTACCGGCGAAGATGATTATATACATTCTACCAACATTGACGGTAATAATGAAGGCAGGGTAGTAACTGTAATGGATGATGAAGCTGAAGGAACAAAAATAATAGGATTCACGATCCAGCATGGGTATTGTGAAAATGGAGGAGGAATCAGGGTAACTGGAGCATATCTTGAAGTTAGAAACTGTATCATTAAAAACAATCATGCTACAGATTCCGCTGGTGGCATTTTGGTCACATCTGGAGAAATATTTTTGTCAGGGACAAAAATTAAATTTAACACTTGCGAAGATCAAGTTGGCGGTGTAATAATTTCCAGATTAGCAATGGGAGAGTTCGATCCTGAAAATCTTTGTAGCATTTATGGAAATTATGGACCGCAGTGCTGTGATCTTGGTTGTGGTCTTGATCTGGAGGATCCGGAATATTTTGAAGTTTATCTTGATACATTTAGTTGCATCTTACCTGAGAGATATTTTTTCATATATGATTTCTTCGGTAATGACCTAAATGGAGAATATCTCGACTTTAATGTCAATACTGCCTATTATGAATTTTATGATGGAGACCTTTATGTATCACCCAATGGTGATGACGATAACGGCGGAATCAGTTCTGATGAACCGATGCAGACGATAGCGGGAGCTATAACGAGGATACCCTCCAATCCAGATGATCCACATACTGTGCATCTGGCTGCAGGAACTTATAGCCATGAATTAAATAACCAGCTTTTTCCTCTGAACATGAAAGCTTATGTGAGCATCGAAGGTGAAGATATGGATACCGTTACCTGGGATGGCGAAGATCATCCTTTTATCCTTGATTACTACAGCGGATTTGAGTACAGTATAAAAAATATTACCTTTATCAATGGAGCACTTCCTCCGGATAATGACATAAGATTTGAGCAGCAAAATGTCGAATCTCATAAAGTGATTCTGGAAAATCTCAAGCATATTAATATTGATCACTATGAAGTTTATCGAGTTCAGGAAAGTGTGGAATTTGAGATGAATAATGTAATTATTGACGGAGGATATGGACCATTATTAAATTATTTCAGTCAAACGGGTAATCATAGTATAGTTAAAAACTGTATTATCAGGGGAGCTGGTACAGGTTTTGGTCATAGAAATTATGATGGGGAAGGAGAGCGATCACGTCTGGATGTGATCAATACCCTGATCGTGGATAATACTTGCCCCAACCAGGACAGAATCCTTGTTTATAATAGCAGTAGCAGAGGATATACAACCACGAACCTGGTCAATTGCACCATAATGAATAACCACAATGAAGCTTCAGGTTCACAACCAGGATGCATCGGTGCATTCTGGGGTGCGGATTTCAATATTTATAACAGTATAATTTATGGTAATGAAGGATATGAATTTATAATTTCTGATGATGGGTGGTCATCTGAAGGTAGTATAGTGAATGTTTCTCATTCATTAATTGATGGCGGACAATCCGGTATTCTGGTCAGCGGTTATCCGCCCGCTATATTGAACTGGATGGATGGTAACCTGAACTGCAATCCGTTGGTTGATGACGATTATATGCCTTTATATAATTCACCACTGATCAATGCCGGGACGCTTGATCTGCCGGAAGGGATTGAGCTTCCGGAATTTGACCTGGCTGGTAATCCTCGTATTATAGGGGATGGTATTGATATAGGAGCTTTTGAATATTATAATTCTTATGGCGATATAGATAATAATTATGTAGTGGAAAGCTATGATGCGTCGCTGGTATTGATGTATGTGGTGGGATTTGATCCAATTCCCGAAGATCCAATTCCCTGGGAAGATTGGCGTATTGCAAGGGCAGATGTTGATCTTGACTGTAATATAGCTGCTTATGACGGAGCACTGATCCTGCAATACGTGGTCGGTATCATAGAATTACTGCCTGTGCGCAGCAGGATAAAATCCGGTGAAGATGTGGTCAGCCTCAGCAGTGATGATGAATTTATCTATCTTTCTTCGGAAAATGAACTATTCAGTCTCAGTTACCAGATCACGGAAGTTAAAGGTCTTACTTTGGGTGAAGCAGAAGTAATCCCTCAAAACTGTCTTTTCAGCAAAAATAGAAACAGGCTGGCACTGGCTTCGGCAGAGGCACTTTCCGGTAAAATAATCTGTTTACCTTATGAAAGATCGGGAGATGAATGTTCGGTAACCTTTGACCTGGAATGCAATGGTAATATTGAGACTGTCAGTTATCAATTCCCCGATTCGGTACCTGGTGTAACAAGTCTTAATTACGTGTATCCGAATCCATTTAATCCGGAAACTACAATTTCTTTTTTCACCACAGAGGGCACAGAGAACACAGAGTTATCTATTTACAATGTAAAAGGGCAGAAGGTAAAAACTCTTGTGAACGATGTTTTGCCGGCAGGAGAACATTCAGTTACCTGGCAGGCGGATGATGTGGCTTCCGGAGTTTATTTCCTGAGATTTAGCAGCGGTGAAGTTACAAAGATCCGGAAGCTGATGTTGATGAAATAGTGACATATGTCCCCTGGGGTTGATTATCTTATTAATAAAGCACCAGGAGGCATGATGAAAGAGCACGCTAATCATTTAAGCAGATTAGAGTTAAAAAGTTTTGAGGGAGAGTTCTTGTATGAATTAAT
>JAIPGO010000045.1 GCA_021736135.1 Candidatus Cloacimonadota bacterium | reverse complement strand
AAGCAGGTTCGTCTGATGAAACTGTGAACGTTTGGAACGAACTTTGTCGGAAAGCCGTGTGCGGGAAAACCGCATGCACGGTTTGATGAGGGGGACAGGGGGAAGCTCAACTGAAGCCTGTCTCTACTCTACTGGTTGAAAATCTTCTTTTATCTAAGTTGATGCTGCAATCGTTCGCAACTCATTTAATATTAATAGTTTACATTTTCAAAGCTTTTTCACAGCCATAACAAAGCACAATCTAACGATATTCTGTTAGATTGTGCTTTGTTTTCCCATGGAAAAAGCCATGTAAAAACTGGAACAAAGATTAAATGTGCACGTAATCAACTTATAATTATGGAGTTAAACTAATCTATGTGTAATATATGAAAATATTGTTTGTCAATGGTATCACCCAGCCAGCGTTCCCAGACCATCCCTGGTCTGGATTTATAACCCAGAGCTGGAAGCTCTGGATACCTGGCCTGACAGATCATCTCAAAAATGATAAGTGTTCTGCCAAATTTGATAAACCACCCAGCCTGCGTACCCAGACCATCCCTGGTCTGATTCATTAACATATTCAATCTTGAAAAATCTCTAATCATGAATCACGCAGAACAAAGAGAAGTTATTCTTCCAATTATCCATCATCCATCATCAATTATAAAAACGTTCTTCCTCTTTTTCAGTAATTATATTTTCCTGACTGATTTTTTATTATACTCTCAGTCATTTTCCCAGCGAAATCACTATATACTTATATTATATAACAACATATCTCATTTTGTACCACCCAGGTAGGACCCGTATGGCACCCGAATGGGTTCCAAATTCACTCTTGTTAATTATTCTCACTTAGCTTCCTGAATTAGAACAATAGTTATATTCTCTCTCACCTGTTTTTCCAGCTTCATTTAAAATTCATAATTCAAAATTATTTCGCATCCCTTTTGACAGCGACAGCATATCTTTTCTATGACTACTGATGACGCTGTCTGGTGCGGAAGCGGAACCCATATTAGGCGGCAGTTATTTATGAAGAGCAGCAAGCTTTTGACTGAGAGAGAGTTCGCAAGATTATTGTAAAGATAGAATAATATTCACAATAATTTTCAAGCTCTTCTGAACTCAAAATCTTAGCACTCTTTGCAAAACTCTTGCCCTGAATCCAGTTCAAAGCTCTTGGCTCAGGTGGGTTTTCAGTCCGTTGCTGAGTTTTCGCACAGTCTTCAAAATGGGTTAAACCTCTTTATGACTGGTAGAACAGGAATTCAGGATGTGTGCATTAGCTGGTTGAAAGCTTCTTGAGAAAATAGTTGACTGTCTCCAGTAAGTATCAAATATAGTACTTGCTGGAGGTAATTATGATAAAGCCACATATACAGATGATTGCTGAATTGGGAAATTATGCCTCTCCCAAGGCAAAGATCACTCGATTACTGCAAAGGCAGGAGCTGATTCAGGTGAAACAAGGTTTGTTTCTGGCAGCGGGTGATAATGAATATTCATTGAAAAGTATGTCATCAATAATCTATGGACCTTCTTATGTCTCTTTTGAAAGCGCATTGTCATATTATAATCTAATACCTGAGCGAGTAAGTGGAATAACCTGTGCGACTTTTAGAAAGAACAAGAATCGTGAATTTCACACACCGGTGGGAGATTTCTATTATTATTATCTTCCGGCACCAGTATATCCTTATGAGGTTGTAATCCGAGAAGAAAATGGGCAGAATTTCCTGATCGCCACACCGGAAAAGGCAATTTGTGATTCCTTATACAAAACGAAGGAAATAAACAATATCAAGGAAATCGGAGAGCTTCTTTTATCTGACTGGCGTGTTGATCTTGATACACTAATGACTTTAGATATTAGTGTTCTGGAATCAATAGTACCTTTGTATCGGAAGAAGATTTGCCGGTTATTTCTTAAATGGCTGGCTAAGGAGAAAATAAAATGAACAGTGCTATTAGTTCAATGCTCAATAAATATGGGGCAGTAACAATTTCACAGCAGAAAAATGCTTTAAAGGAAATCATTCAGGAAATTGCCCTTTTAGGATTATTCCGTTCGGATTTTTTCAGTAAAGCGGCATTATATGGAGGTTCAGCTTTACGGATATTTCATGGTTTAAACAGATTTTCCGAAGACCTTGATTTCAGTTTGCTGGAGCCGGATAAGGCGTTTGATTTATTGAAATACAGCCATTATATCAAAAATGAGCTGGAAGCTTATGGTTTTGAAGTTAATCTGGAAGTGAAAGACAAAACAAGGATAAATTCTATTAGATCAGCATTCATCAAGACAGGCACTGCTGTAAACCTAATGCAGATAAAACCTGCAATGCAGTTAGTACCCGGAGTTCATGCCGAGGAATTGCTGAAAGTTAAGCTGGAAGTGGACACTGATCCTCCTGCAGATGCTGAATACGAAGTGAAATATCAGCTTAATCCTGTGCCATATTCTGTAAGATTATTTACCTTACAAAGCATATTTGCCGGTAAGATCCATGCTTTACTGTTCCGCAAATGGAAAAATCGTGTTAAAGGAAGGGACTTTTATGATTACCTCTGGTTTTTATCACATAATTTAAAACCAGATATGAAGCATCTCACAAGACGTATGCAGCAAAGTGGAAATTGGCAGGTACCAGAAATATTAACCAGTGAAAATCTATTGGCTCTATTAATAAAGAAGTTTTCTGATACAGATTTTGAGCAGGCGAAAAAGGACGTTAAACCATTTCTCAAAAATCCGGCAGTTCTTGATACCTGGTCAAAAGAGTTTTTTGTTAGTATTAGTGAGGATATGATGAGGAAAGGGATTGAGGGAGAGAGAGAATGAGGGGGAGAAGAGGAGCCTGGCTTCGTCTCTTCCATTCAAAATTCAAAATTATTTTGCATCCCTCTTGACAGGGAATGCAACTCAATTCTAATGGCTACTGATGACGCTGTATGGTGCGGAAGTTAAAAGGGAATCACGTGCAAAGCGTGAGCGGTCTCAGCCACTGTAAGCAGCATTTAACTCATATTGTGCAGTAGGTTTTGCGAATAGCACTGAGCTTTTGGCACAGAATGAGACAGAAAATTATCGTAAATATAAAATAATATTCACTATAATTTTCAATCTCATCTGTATCCAAAATCTTAATGTTCTTCATCAAATCATACTGTACAAAATGAGTTTAGGCTTTCGGGTCACTTTGATCAAAGACGTGAATCGTTATTCGTTATTCGTGAATCGTTAAGATCAGGGGAAGGCTCGATTTTAATGCCGCTGCTAAGCCAGGAAACCTGCCAGACAGTTATTGCTTTTACTACCTGCTGGGAACAGGGAGTAGGAACAATGCTGTACCTTCTGCATCTATTAATATCAGGAGGTTCAGTGAAATACAGGATATTGGTTTTTGTCTTTTTGTTACTTCTGGCAGGATGCCAGAAGAAAAATTCGACTCACGACTCACGACTCACGACTCACAACAAAAATCTTCCTTCTCACGTCTCACGTCTCACTTCTCACTACAACGTAGTCGTCACCTCCCCTGAAGTAGCTGAAATTATTTGTGAATTGGGGCTTATAGACCTGATCAGCGGCGTTACTCTGGAATGTGATTATCCCCCCGAATTGAAAGATAAAACCATAGTCGGCACTTTCGGCAAGGTGGATATGGAAAAGGTCATTGCCCTGGAACCAGATATTGTATTCGTGGCGGGACTGGAACAGGAATTTCTGGCCTCAGAATTAAATAAGCTGGATATAAAAGTGGAAATGATCTACCCCAACAGCGTGGAAGCTATGCTGCAATCTATTATAGATATTGGAAATATACTCAAAGTTTCAGAAAAAAGCCTGGCTTTGAAGCAGGAATTAAAGCTGGAAATTGCAGGTTTACAGGCTGCAATGGGGGAGAGGCGACCTGAGATATACGTGGAAATCTATGGCAATCCCCTGATGAGCGTTTCGGATAGTTCTTATGTGGGGCAGTTAGTGGAGCTGGCTGGTTTTGATAATATCTTTTCCAGTCTGCCGCGCGCTTACAGCCGCATTTCGCCGGAAGATGTGATCAATGCAAGTCCGGAATATATTTTACTATTATATCCGGGTATAACTGCGGAACAATTTAAACAGCGGAAAGGCTGGCAGCGTATTAATGCCGTAGTCAATAACCGGATATTTACAGAAAAGGAAATTAATTCTGATCTCCTTTTACGGGCAACTCCCCGCAGCATCAGATCATTACCGCAACTGGCTGGCTTGAGGACGTATGAATAATCGCTGGAAACTGATAATTCTTTCTTTATTGATGATGGTGATCATCTATATCTATCTGCATTTTCAGGCAGCCAGCGGATTCGTGATCAATAACGTGCGCGTGCCGCGCTTGCTGCTGACGGCATTAACGGGACTGATCTTAGGCAGTGTGGGCTTTTGTTTTCAATTGCTTTTAGATAATCCGCTGGCGGAACCGTATATTTTAGGCGTGAGTTCCGGTGCGGCATTGAGCAGTATTTTAGCAGCAGCAGCGGGGATGTATCTTTTAATGCCGCTATTCGGATTTTTAGGTGCTCTGGCAACTATGCTGCTGGTTTACTGGCTGGCGCGGCAGGGCGGCGGATTTAATACCACCAGATTATTGCTGGCAGGGATCATTATCGGTATGTTCATTTCAGCTATCATTTCGCTGGTGATGTATCTCAATCAGCAGGACATCGGTAATATCATCAACATCTTAATGGGCAATCTGGGACATATTTTCAGCAGGGGTGAATGGCAGGTATTTCTGGGAGTGGCGCTAATTTCGCTGCTTCTGCTGACATATCTTTTTCTGCAGGGACGGCGTCTACTGATTCTTTCTACGGGTGAATTGCTGGCAGTGAGCCTGGGAATAAACGTAAAAAGTTACCGCATAAGGATATTTGTGATCTGTTCGCTGCTGACCGGATTTACGGTCGCTTTTGCGGGTATCATCGGATTTGTGGGTTTGATCATTCCGCACTTCACGCGACTCATCTGGCGAGGTAATAAACCCGGCAGCATTTTCTATGCCGGTATTTCAGGGGCATTTTTTCTCATTATCTGTGATTTTCTGGCGATGCATATTGCCATTATAGAATTACCGGTCGGCATTATTACGGCTTTTATCGGGTGCCCGATGTTTATCTATCTGCTTTGGCAGAAAAAATAAAAAAGCGTTCCCGAATGAGAACGCTATAGATCTTTATATTTATATAAGTGCGACTGAATAGGAATTACAAATTAACGTGAACTTCCTTCACGTCAGGCAGTTTTTCCAGATGTTCTTTGACTTCATCAGCTATATTACCACGGAACTGGTCAAACTTGGGAAGATCAATGTCCACCGTAACTATACCGTTTTCATCCACGCCGACGTATTTAACCATCTTCAGCGAGATCAGGTCTTCTCCGACTTTGGGATAGAGAATAGTAGCCAGTTCGGCTAAAACTCTTTCTTTACTCAAACCGGCTTTATCTTCCGTGATCAGTTTATGAGAAAGTTCGTAATTTTTGATCGCCTTGCGCAACGTATCTACTGCGAGAACCGAACAATGCATTTTTACGGGAGGCAAACCATCCAGTTCTTCCGCTGCTTCTTTCCAGGAAAGCGCTTTTGCTTCGTCAATGGTTTTGCCTTTCGCCATATCCGTGATGATGGAAGCCGTAGCGATATTGGAAGCGCAGCCATAGGAAAGAAAACCTATGTCTTCAATGATCTGCGTTTCGTCATTGACCTGCAGCCAGATGGATACCTGGTCACCGCAGGCGGGACTGCCTTCCGTGGCTTCGGCATTGGCATTTTCCAGTTTCCCCAGATTGTGGGGTTTCATGAAATGATCCAGTACTTTCTGTGAATATTGCATGTGAGCTCCTTATTTATTCTTTTCTAAAAAATCAAGGTATAATGGACTGCGGCGGCGCAGTTCAGCAACGATCTCCGTCAGTTTTTCCACGACGTAATCTACTTCTGCACGCGTATTATAACGGCTGAGCGTAAATTTCATAGAGCTGTGGCTCTGTTCATGATTTCTGCCCATGGCCATCATAATGTAATTTGCCTGCAGACCTTCCGAAAAACAGGCACTCCCCGTGGCTACATTGATGTCATATTGATCCAGCATCATCATAATAGCTTCACCTTCAATGAAATCAAAGGAGATGTTAACGTTATGGGCGACGCGGTATTCGCAGGGTGCTCCGTTCAGCATTGTATAAGGGATTTTACGTTCAATGCTTTCACACAGGTAGCGGGAAAGCTCCCGGATGTATTTTACGTTTTCATCAAAATCACTGAAAGCCAGTTCAACCGCTTTGGCAAATCCGGCGATATTAGCAATTGATAATCCGCCCGTGGAAAGAGGGTCAATGCGGTTCACACCATGTTTGGTGGGTGCAATGGAAATCCCGGAACGGATGTAAAGTGCACCGATGCCCTGAGGACCATGTATCTTATGTGCCGAAATGCTCATCATATCAATGCCCATTTCTTCCACGTCTATGGCATACCTGCCGTAAGCCTGGCAGGCATCCACGAATAAGGCTGCTTCTGATGCGCTATCCCTGATAAGCTGCGATATAGTTTTAACGTCCTGCAAAGTGCCCACAGTATGGTTTGCCAGCGTGGTCATCACTAATATGGTATCTGCACGCAGCTCTTCCTGCAATTCATCCAGATCGATGAACGCATATTCATCACATCTCAGGTAAGTAACCTCAAAACCGCTTTCCTCAAAATAGGCAGCATTCGTGAGTATATCAGGATAATCCACCACGGAACAGATGATGTGATTGCCGCGATGTGCATTGGCAGAAAGATAACCCTTGATCGCCAGATTATTTGCCTCCGTGCCGCTGCTCGTGAAATGCAGCCCAGCAGGCTGGGCATTTATGCTTTCAGCAATGATCTCTTTGAAGATGGAAAGCTCGTTGGCGCGCTCAGTGCCGGTTTTAATAAAATTCTCGGGAAACTGGAATTTCTCCCGCAGATAGGGCAGCATGGCATCCACAACTTCCGGCGCCGGCTGACTCGTGATGCAGTTATTCATATAAATCGGTTTCATCTCTTCCCCTTTATACATATTTATTCACTATTTCGCTTAAGGATATACCGGAGAAATAATGCTCCAGATCAGTTCCTATTCGGTCCCAAAGACTGCGAAAACCGCAACCGGAACCCTGACAGTAATCGTCATCAAATTTATCAATGCTGCAGTAACTGTATTGCTGAGAATCTTCTACGGCATTCATGATGTCCTGCATGCTGATCTCGGCTTTCTTTCGTGCCAGCAGATAACCACCGCGTGATCCTTTACGACTCAATACAAGTTCCGCCTTCTTCAGTTTTCTGAAAAGCTGCTCCAGATATTTGAATGGCAACTGCTGCCTTTGCGCCAGTTCCGTCAGCGAAAGTGGCTCATTCTCGCCTGCCAGAGCCAGCTCAACCAGCGCTCGTAGCGCATATCCGGTTTTCGTGGAAATATACATTATTTTTCTCCTTTCAATAACATACTTAATTAGTAGGAGATTGCAAATCTTTTTTATTTTATGGTAAATTCAGGTCAAGCAGAAAGAGGTTTTATGATCAAAATTATTAATTTGAGCGTAGGATATAAAGAACAGTCGATACTAAGTGGCATAAATCTGCATTTTGCAGATGGCACACTCACAGCGCTTCTGGGTCCTAATGGTGCCGGGAAATCCACATTGCTCAAATGTATTTGCGGATTTCTGACGCCCTGGCAGGGCAGCATCAGCATCAATGCCAGGAATATTAATTCTTACCGCCGCCAGCAACTGGCGCAGCAGGTTGCCATTATTCCCCAGAATTTCCAGATGCAGTTCGATTACGAAGTGCGGGAACTGGTGCTCATGGGGCGATTTCCCTATTTGAATTATCTGGGCAGTTACAGCCGGGAGGATTACAATATAGTAGATGAAATATTGCAGCAGCTTGACCTGACCAGCCTGGCACAGCGAAATTTCAGTGAACTCTCCGGAGGTGAACAGCAACGCGTGGCAATTGCCAGGGCGCTGGCGCAGCAAACGCCCATTCTGCTTTTAGATGAAGCTTTTGCCAGTCTTGACGTGAATCATTCCATCATCATGATGCAGCTTCTCAATAATATTAACCAGGATCTCGGAAAAACTCTTATCCTCGTTTCTCATAATATCAATCTGGCGGCGGAATTCTGCCCACAAGCTGTAATCCTCAAGGATGGCAGCATTGTGGCATCCGGTAAAACCAGCAATATCATCACGGAAGAGACGTTGTCCGCTGTTTATGAGCATCCGCTGAAAGTTATCACCAATCCCGTCAGCGGACAGCCTAACCTGGTTTATAGTCCGTGAAAAAGATCGTTATACTGCTTCTTTTCGCTATTTTCTACCTGCTTAGTAAAGCTGCCATCGTTTCGGGTTATGTGCAGTCTGAAAATGGGCATCCGCTGGGCGGCGTTCTGGTAAAAAGCAGTCTTGCCGGCACTATAAGTGCTGAAGATGGCAGATTTTTACTGAAAGCCATGACTTCCGATACTCTGCTTTTTCACAAACTGGGTTACAGTGATCTGCAGATTGCCATGGCATTGCTGCCCAAATACGTCAGAATGCAAAAGGAAGCCATACCCGTAAGCGGATCTTCTATTTCTGCCAGATATACCGCAACAGGTGAAAACCTGCCGGCGCATTGGGTAATGGTTGCCGAAGAATCTTCTTCCTCTGATCTTTCAGAATTAATCAGCCGCAATAGCGCTCTATATAGCACCGGCACGCAGACGGCAGGTCTGGTGCAAACACTGGCCGTACCGGGATTTGATGCCAGACATACGCTGATTATGCTGGATGGCATATCGCTAAATGCGGCTGGAGAAGAATTCGATCTGAGCCAGATACCGCTGGCAATGGTTGCCGAAATTGAGATCATTCCAGGAAATCTGAACGCTCTTGCTGGTTCCGGTTCCATGGGTGCCATAATAAATATCAAAACCCGTAATCTGCCCTCTAATTTCCATTACGAGATCAGCCAGGAAACGGGAAGCTTTGCTTATTATAAAACTGACCTGCTGCTGGGTGTGCGGAAAAAAACGCTCAGTCTGCAGGCTTCAGCTACCAGTCAACAGGCTGAAAATGATTTCGAATACGAAGTGCCAGCCTATTGGAATATGCCTTCCAGTACTCTGAAAAGAGAAAATAACCGCTTCCGGCAACTTGATCTGGCAGCGGTGCTTAAATTTAATTACCGGCAGCATCTGCTGGAATACAAAGTTTTTTATACTGATTATTTCCGTATGCTTCCAGGTCCGGTAAATAATCCCGAACAGTTTCACCTGGCACGCATAACCGGCAATATTTTACGGCAGCAATTGCGTTTGCTTTGGCAGAGCAACATACTGGATCTGGAACTGCAGGCCTGGCATGACCAGGATGATAACATTTATGATAATACGAGACTGGAGGAACCATACAACAATTATCCGCTGTATTATATCTATGGTAAGAACAGGCAGAGCATTACCGGTTGCCGTCCCCGGATCAAATGGCGATCTGCCGGCTGGCTCAGACTCGATCTGGGTGCTGAATATCTTAATGAAACCTATGCTTATCAGGAAATAACTCAGCCTCAGAATTCCATTCCGGAAAAAAAGAGGGATACAGTTTCCGGTTTTACGGCTACCGAACTGACCAGAAATGTTCGAGAGAGCCAGTTATGGCTGAAAGGCAATTTCCGGCAGGACAGCAGTTCCGATTTTGCCGAGCATCCATCTTTCAGCCTGCTGACCGGATGGCGACCGCAAAATGGATTGGGACCGGAATTGACTCTGACCTATAGTGATGCCTATACTCTGCCGTCATTTTATAATCTTTACTGGCAGGGCAGTTCCGAAGCAGTGGGCAATCCTGATCTGCTGCCGGAAAAAAACAAAAGTTATCAAGTACATGGTAAATTTACTACTGCCGGTTTTGATCTGGGAATAAACTGGCGGCATGACGATCTGCAAGACAAGATAGCCTGGATACAGACCTTTAACAAAGCCTGGAAACCGGTCAATATCGCTGCCGCAAAAGTAGTAAACCTGGAGGTTAATGCCAATATTATGCTGCCCTGGTCGCTATCAGCTAAAGGATTATGGAATTTCACCTTTTCGGAAGACAAAACTCTTCTGGAAAATGGCGAACACTCCGCTTATTATGGAAAAAAACTTATCTATACGCCAGATTACAGAGGCAACCTTACTCTTACCTGGCAGCCTGGTAAACTGCTCATTTCTGCTGGATCCGAATTTGTCGGCAAACAGTGGACTACCCGTGACCAGCTTATTGACACGAAGGAATTACCTGCCTATAGCATTTATAATCTCTTTATTTCTTATATAATGCCCTGGAAAAAAGTTAAGATGACGCTTGCTCTAAAAATAAATAATATCAGAAATGAATTTTACCAGACTTATGATTATATGCCCCAGCCGGGTAGAAGTTTTCTGCTTTCGCTGAAAATCTCTCCTCAAAAAAATAATTTATAAATGGAGTTTTTTAAGATGAATAAATTCTTTGTTCTGTTGATTATGCTATTTATATTAAACTCAGAAGCTGCTATTCTGTATGTTCTGAACAGCGGCAGCGAAACGCTTTCCCGTATTGATACCATAACCGGAATTGTCGATAATGCCTTTGCCAGCCTTGGTTCCATGCCCAATCGCCTTGCCTGTACGACTGATTTCATCTATGTGGTCAATTCCGGGGATAACAGCATCCAGAAGATCAATGCCCTCACTGGTCAAACCATCCTCAATATTTTCCTGGAAACTTCCGCTAATCCTTATGATCTGGCTATTGATGAAGAATATCTCTATGTCACCGGAGCACTCACCAACAAAGTATATAAAATTGACCTGGATTCTGATACTCTGGTTGACCAGATAACAGTAGGCTCAAATCCCGCCGGTCTGGCAGCCAGCGCAGGTAAACTTTACGTGGGAAATACCGATTATATGGGAAATTATGCCAATTGCAGCATATCAGTTATTGATCTGGAAAACTTTACACTCATTGATAATATCACTGCTGCCGTCAATCCGCAATACCTGCTGGCAGAAGACAACTATGTTCACGTTTCCTGCACCGGTAACTGGTTTGATATTATGGGCACGATCCAGATAATAGATGTCTCCACAGACAGTGTTATTCAGGCCATCCCGCTCAACGGTTATTGCGGTGACCTGGCCTATTCATCTGCCGGTATTATCTATATCGGGGATGCCATGAATGAGGCTGTATATGCTTATTATGCCGACACCTGGGAAATTATTTACAGCCCGCAAAATCCCTTTACTCCCGGAGCCAGCGTCGTAGAAGCTGATCCTGAATTCTTGGCCACTCTGGGCGGTGAATGGGGACAAAATTTCACTGTGCGTCTTTACGATCTGGAGGAAAACCTGATCACTGAATTTCAGGCAGGACTTTATGCTACGGATATGAAATTCCAACCGGAAGCATCTCCTGAAAATAATTGTGAAATACTCAGCTCAATAAATATTACCGGGTTCCCAAATCCGTTCAGCTCTCAAATTGAATTTATCTGCAGTGGTTCACGCGCGGAAATCTCTTCTCTGAATATTTATGATATCAAAGGCAGGATCGTTAAAACTATCAACACTGCCGGAACCATTACCTGGGACGGAAAAGATCAAAATGATCAAATTCTTCCCTCAGGTATTTACTTTCCCAGAATTATGACGGATTATGGGATATTCTATACTGATAAAATTGTGAAGATCAAATAATCCAATTTTGTGCAGTATACTTTTGCAAAGAGTGCTAAGGTTCTGAGTGCAGTGAAGTTAGAAAATGATCAGTGAATATTTTTGATATTTATGATTATTTTGTAACTTTCTCTGGGCCGGAAACTTGGTGCTATCTGTGAAATCCTAAACTGGACAAGCCCGAACCGAAAAAGAAGAATTTGAACCGCGGATTTTACCGATAGCACGGATAAAAGAAAAGAGGATTAGAAAAAAGAAGATTTATATGAGCTGTAAATTCTGATACATTTTGCAAATTTACCGGTAAATGACAAAAGTCAGCAGAGTTGACAAAAAGACACTTTCCAGGCAAAGCTTTGAAATGAGTTTGAAAGAGTGAATAAAATATTCGCCAAAAAGTGACAGAATATTACTTGTAAGCGCCTAATGCACAATATGGGATATTGCTTTTCAGGCAGCTCTCAATTTATTGTCACTTAATAATGATATCCTGATAATTTTTTGGCAGAGCATTTAGCAAAAATCCTGCCAATGCTCGCCAGACCTCCGCAATGTTGTCCATAAAAATCCCAATCTATTATGAGACACACATTGTGGAGGTCTGCGACCTTTCACAAGGTCTCACCCGCAAATCAGTTTCTTTCACTACTTATTTTTCCGGATAATATGAGTAATATAATTATAACGTTCTTTCTCTTTTCTATCAATTCAATTGGCGTTGCCAATTTTCTCGATATTCCCTGTAATTTTGCTGTATATTTTTCTTTATCTTAATATATCATAATAAGATATATCTAATCTTTGCCCCTTGATTTAGGATGCTGTGGGGAAGCTATGGCTCTAAATTAACATTAATCTGATTTTGTCATTTAACTCTCTCTATTAGAACTATTGTTTTAGTTATATTTTATCGATTTTATTGATTATCTTTTCTCGTCTAAATCCGGCTGACCAGTCAATAATCAGCTGCCGGTTTCTGTCTATTCCACCAGTTGCGGAGTCCATTACCGGAGGTTATGCTTCTCTTTCTTAACTATGAATCCGGATGAAATTATGGTATATTTCTCTACTGATTAATTAATTAACTCATATCGGGTATAAAATTACAGTGAGATATCGGCTGAAGATTACATACTTAAATATAGCAATGCTTTAGCTTATCTCGGAAATATCAGTCAGGTTATTTTCTTTTCAAAGCTCTCACTTTTCTGCCGTTATCCAGGTATTCCAGTTCATCGAGATGGAATTTCGTGATGAAAATGCCTCGTCCATGCTCGTTTTCTCTATCGTCGGTAGATAATTCAGAATAGAGACTGGTATCAAAACCGCTGCCTTCATCAGTAATGATCCATTCGCAGAAATCTTTTTCGAGGGTGAACTCAATGCGGGTCTTCCGGGAAGCAAGTGCAGGATTCGCAAGCCTTTCCTGATAAAGCTTATCGAGTCTTTTTTCGGCAATTGCCTTGCTCTTGTCTGCATAAGTAATTTCCAGGTTACCGTGCTCGAAGGCATTTACTAGTAATTCGAGAAGAGCAATATTGACCGAGACGATTTCATCTTCGTTAAAAATGGTGGCAGTTTCATTTGCCAGGAAATGAGCTACTTTGGCTATCAGTTTCAGATCACTTTCTATTTCCATAGTGAGTTTTTTGCTGATCATACGATTGAGTATCTGTCTTTCAGAAGTTTTTTTCTGGATCGCGGAGTTATATTTATGTACCAGAGGAATAAGATCATCGTAATTGATGGGTTTCTTTAAATAGTTATTTGCGCCCAGGCGCAGGGATTCAATGGCATGTTCCTCTTTGTTAGAGGCTGTGACCATTATTACTATAGTGCCGGTATCACGGGCTCTGATCTCTTTGAGCACTTCAATGCCGGAAACTCGAGGCATAAGAATATCGAGCACTACGATATCAGGTTTAAACTTGTTAAATTTTCTGATTGCTTCCTTCCCGCCACGCGCCAGAATCAATTGATGTCCCAGATGCGTTAGCATTCCTTCCATTAAGCGCAGATTTACTTCTTCATCTTCCACCAGTAGAATTCTGGTTACACTTTCTTCTGATCCCTTTCTTTTCATCAACATAGATATCCCTCACATCAGTTATTTGTTTAAAAACTAAAGCTGATTCCTCCCAGCAGCGTTATTCCTGCGTCAGCCTGGCTTACTGATTTAGCATAGCCCCTCAAATCTTTATCTAATACATTTTCCACTTCCAGCAGCAAAGTGAAATGCCTGCCGATGAGATACCGGAAATATACGTTCATAACTACTATATCTTTCATATAATTATCATCGTCAATCCGGCAGCCGCTGCTATGGATTACTTCCAGCTCACCCCGGTAATTTCTTTCGATAAATTCCGCTTTTAGTTCAGATTCCATTAAAGGCTGAAACAAGAGCTCCTCCGAATAAAAATGAAAGGTTGTCTTCTCCGATATCAGCAGCTTTTTCCAGGAATAACTCGCCGTTTGACCAATGCTGTTTTTCCAGATGTCTTCCTGATGAGGTTCAGTTATGTAATCCTGTCGCCAGGAAAAAATGCTTACGTTTTCATAACTCAAATAATCATAAGTATAACGGCAATTCCAGAAGAAACCAAAGTCACTGTTACGCTGCAGAATCAGATAATGATTGAAAGGTGTTTTCTCAAGCTCGATACCATGCTCGTCGCTCAGGTAATTATAATCAGACAATAAATCAATACGGGGGGAACTGACAATTTCTGGAGTATTACGAAGGGAAAGTGAATAACTATTTCCTAGATCAAATGATTTAGCATAAGTAAGCGCAGGTAATGCTCTTCTGTTGTCGGCTGCAAACCAGAGTCCCAGTTTGTCAAATCTACTAAAGCTTTTAGAAACTGTTAGATCAATTTCACCGAAAGCTTTTTCATTAACATTTCCCAGTCTCACCTGCGGCTGCAATTTCCCGGAATCCCAGTCAATATCGGTAATGATATTATAAGAATTTCTTTTCTCGTCATAATTTTCCCGGTCTATATCCTGATCATCAAGTTTGCTGTGATAATAGTTCCAGGAAATATCCAAAGCCAGATTTGCCGGGAAATATGGTTTACTTTCAATTCTGAATTGAGGAATTTGAAGATTTATTCCGGTAACACTGTTTTCCACCCAGTAATTCTGATAATTAAGGCTTTGAAATCTTAAATATACATTCTTTTCTCTAAATTCTGGTGCAAAAGTGAATTCCATTTCCTTCTTCTTATCAGAATAACCATCACCTTCAATATAACTTTGCTCATTATAATCTGAAAACTCACTACTGAAATATTTACCGGAAAAGTTCAGCCAGTTTTTCTGCGGGTGGCAATATAGGAGCCTACCCAGAAAAATGGATCTGCCGCCTGCCAGCATCTGTATAAGTGCACTATTATCTTTCTTTTCCTTTTCCATTTTTCTAACCTGATACTCCCGGAAGTAGGGTGTAAACCGTAATTCTTCGATCTTTTTGTTAGTATTATATATTGGATTATCTACCGCAGGCTTGATGGTATCCGAGACCGCTTCCGACTTGCCAATGATGAGGATGTCTTCCAGATTTAATTCCTGTTCAGTGTTTTGAGCCGGGAGCAGCGAAAAAGTGATTAATGCCATAATGATTAGTATCTGCTTTTTCATCTTATTTCCCCGTCAGCATTTTATCCAGAGCTGCAGCTTTTTCGGCTGGCAATTCATTTCTGATATTTTCCAGCAGATTTTGAGCTTCTTTGGTTTTACCGGCTTTCAGATAGGCATAAAAGGCTATTTCCTCTGCTTTCTGACGTACTTCCGGTAGATAGGGGAATAAATGGCGCACCCGCAGAAGTTCCGGTATAGCTGCCTCGAAATTGCCCTGCTCATATTGGCTGTATCCCTTGAGGTATTGTCCTTCTGCCTGGATTTCGCGGGTTTCACTCTTCTGCAGAATTTCGATCAGGCTGGTCGCAGTAGTAAATTCACGGTTTTTCAACAGCCATTTTACACGAAGCGTAACTGCCTTTTCCTTGCTGACCCCGCTGAGATATGGAAGCAGCTTGTCATAATCAACAGAAAATTCTTCACGGTCATAATTCAGCTCTAATTCCAGCAATTTCAGAATGTAATCTGCCTTCTGTCTTTTTTCCGCTGCATATTGCAGCTTGCGCACGGTTGTATCAATATTGCCCAGTTCCAGTGTAACATCTGCCCATTCGTATTGCAGATCCGGATCTTTATAGATTATAAACAGCCGCGAGTAGAAATCATCCGCTTCGTCCCAGCGCTCAAGTTTTACTAAACATCTGCCGCGCATATATTCCAGTTCCTTCATCGGATAATTATATTCATGTTTTAACACATCTATGATATTGATACATTCTTCATAATCCCCCAGACTATAGAGATATTTTGCTTCATATCCCGAAACCAGAAAACGGAAATTATAGGGGATTTCCCCTTTTAGAAAATCACTGATCTCATTTCTGAAATCTCCTTTACTCTGTTCTGTTGACCATTTCCAGCCATCAAGAATGCTGTTGTAAAGATCCTCCTTGGTTATTATGGTAAGAAGCTTGCGATATTGAAGACGTGCATTCTGGAAATCTTGAAGATTATAATAACAGTCTGCAATACCTACCATTGCACTCATATAATCCGGACTGGTTGGAAAATTCTGTACAAAGGTCTGATATTGCTGCAAAGCCTGGCTGTATTGCTGCGCACTGAAAAGCGCTGTTGCTGACTGGAATGTGTAAGCAGCAGGATTATCGGTGCGGATGGATAACTGATTATAAATGTTACTTGCCTGAGTATAGTCACCTTTCTGGTAATAAGTCCAGGCTTTACGGGCTATGATCTCATCCTTTTGGGCGGGTGCGGTTTCTTTCTCTATGGCTTTATTATAGGCTGCTATGGCTTTATCATAGTCCTTTTCTGCAAAATGAATATCGCCCATAAGCAAAATCTTTTCGGAATAATTAGGAGACTCCTGCTGAACATTTTCCAGCGCTGCTGCTGCTTTTTTCATATCCTTATCTTTGAACCAGCTACGGGCAATCCGAAGCCAGACCATCTCTTTATCAGTATCCTGGTTTAGCGCTGCCGCATAATATTGTCGGGCTTTTTCATTATCTCCGCTTAGTAGTTTGATCTCACCCAGGTAAAAATTACTCATCCCCAGTTTAGAGCTTTGCTGGTAGTTATAAGTGATGATCTGGAAATTTTCTTCTGCCCGGTCATACTCTTTAAGATAAAAATAGCTCAGGGCAAGCTTGAAATAAGCTTCATCGCAAAAACTGCTGCCTGGATAACTTTCCTTAAAGGCCAACAGACTCTTCTTTGCCTTTTCGAAATCCTGTTGCTGATAGTAGGCTTCTGCAATTAAATATTCCGCTTTTTCTTTGGCATTTCCAGTGATGCCTTTACTAAGGGACTGTTGTAAACTTGCCTGTGATTGAGCATACTTCTTAAGATTATAACTGGCAAGCCCTGATTGAAAATATGCCTCAGCAATAAATTCATTAGAAGTGTTATTGCCTATAAATTCCTCCAGAAGTTCCAATTTGCGCTGCTCGCTTTCCTGAAGTGTTGCCAGATAAAAAAGAGAATTTGCTTTTATCTCACCCGAAGAATGAGCATAGAGTTCAGCAAGAATAGTTCTGGCTTCTTCTCTATTTTCAGTTTGGATGTAATTCAATGCCCGATAATACTTTGCCTTCGGAGTATTCTGGTCTTTCAGCCAGAGTGCACTCTGTTCATAGTTGCCAGTCTCAAAATATGCTATAGCTACCAGCAGGCTATATTGTTCGAAATATAATGATGACTGCTGAATACTGGCATAACCAAGTGTTAAAACCTCCTGGTAATTCTGTCTGCTGATGTTTTGCTGCTGATAAAGAACCAGAGCATAATTTACTGGTTCCTCATCCGGAAATTTTTCCAGAGCTTGAACGAGTATTTCTCGTGCTTCCGATATCCTGTCTTCCTGCAGTAGAACAGATATAAGTTCCTGGCGCACGACAGCAGTATCGCTGCTTAACAGCGCTTTTTGCAGCCAGATTATTGCCTCATCACTTTCTCCTTCTGCCAGATAGCATTTTCCCAGCAGATGCTGCATTTCCCCCTTCTGCTTAAATCCAGGATATTTTCCCAGCAGTTCTTCCAGAAGAACTTTTGCCTTGCCGGCTGCCCCTCTGCCGTAATATGATGAAGCAAGCCCCGCTAATATTTCACTATATGCTATTGAAGAGGGTGGCTCGGAATGCAGCAATTCAAATATCTTTCCGGCTTCCTGATAGTTTTCTGTTTCCAGGTATATAGTCCCCAGCAAAAATCTCGCTTCCGGCAGAAATTTGCTCTGGGGTGATTTTACCAGATAGTTTTCCAGTTCCTGCTGTGCCAGACTCAGGTTTCCATCACCGTAAAGTCCGGCAGCAAAAAGCAGATCATCATATTCTCCGGCTGATATTAGCGCCGGCAGCATCACAAGTATCAAGCCAATTATGGTGATTAATTTTTTCATTTCTTTAGCTCCTGTTAGTCTTCTATGTTATTCGTTAAGTTCTATTTCTCGATTGTTAAAAACCGGTAGTGAAATATAAAATGTGGTCCCTTTGCCATTCTTATTGCTCGAAGCCCAGATCTTTCCACCATGCAAAAGGGCTATCTGACGCGCTGTTGCCAGCCCAAGTCCCAATCCTGCTGAATTAAATTCCAAAGAACCGGATCGATGACTGTAAATGTCATTAGCTTCATAAAATTCATTGAAGATATTTTCGATTTCGGAATCCTTGATCCCGATGCCTTCATCTGAAATATATATCACGAAGGAATGAAAATCATTCACACGTTCCGCAAGGGTTGAGGCAAGACGTACCCCTATCTTGGTTATGCTTTTATCAAGCGAAAACCTGATGGAATTGCCCAGTATCTTATCCAGCATTATGTTAAAGGACTGACTGTCTATTTCGGCAATTAATGGCTCAGTAGGAATATCGAGTGTGAAATATATATTACGGCTGTTCTTTACCATTTCCTCTGCTCTATGCTTTGCTGCTACAAGCTCCTGGCAGATATCCATGGGCTGTAAATCCAGTTTTTCCAGGTTTGTGTAATGGAAATGTTCGATGATCTGATTGATTTTTATGTTTAACTGATTTGAAGTCTTGATGAATGATTCCGTAAACTCTGAAATATCCTTGAATTGAGGCAGCTCCTTCATCGTCTGAATAAAACTCCTGATTATTGCCATCGGCTGCTGCAGTTCATGTGATACTATCTGAATAAATTTCTCTTTATGAGTCATTAATTGCTCTGCTTTACTTTCTATCTGTATCAGTTTCTGATACCGGAGCACATTTCGTAAGATAGTGGATACAAGGTTTAGGAAAAGCGGCGTGAACTCACGGTTCACCGTTAACAGGCGTTCCGGAATGTTGGCATTATCCAGATAAAGATAACCGTAAAGCTCATTATCGATCATGATCGGTGTTGTATATATCTCCAGATCTTTATAACCACCGGAAGACATCTGTGGTATCAGCTCTGAATTGTGGTGCCTGTTTACAAAAAAAGGTATCTGTTTGACCGCCACACGGCTTATTACTTCTTTTCCCACCATCGAATAACTGCTTAGAAGATTGTTAGATTCATCTATGGCAACCGAAAAACTGTAGTTGCCCAGACCTTCAACGGTGATAAAAAATCCCCGCACTGCTCCAAACATATCGATTGCTGATGCTACTATTTTCTTCTGTACCTGTAACACTGTCATAGTATCAAAAAGTTCCTGTGTCGAATTCATCAGTTTATGCATCAGGTCACTTCGCTCATTAAGCTGCTGCAACTCGTCACGTCGAATTAAAATCGATGTTATATGCAGCCGGATGAACGTTAAAAGCTCTAACTCAAATTTCTGGAAACTGAGCTCACCACTATCGGTTAATATCAAGCATCCCTTATCCAGTGATTTGATCTTGAGAGGAACAAATATTACATTGATCCCATTGATTTTCTTCTGTATGATCTCACGTTTGTCCAGACATTCACGTATCTCTTCCAGATACGACTGGCTGTAGATGACTTCATCTGTGAAGTTATAAAGGATTGCCGGTTCTTCCCGGCTTAAAAGCTGTTCACTTAATACCATTGCCACCTGGTCAGGTGCAAATAGCTGAATTAAAAGCTTCTTCACCAGCGTAAAAATCCGCGTGTTATTAGTGATCTTGATTAACTCGTAAAGGTCTTCCTGCCAGTCCAGCCGTTGATGAATGTTCCGCGAAACAATGGTGTCATTGACTATCTCAGCCGGATTTTCAGCAAAATAATGGTAGGTGTTAAGAAATATTTCTTTTTCCTTAACAGGTAAACCATCTGCTGCTGACGTCAGCATGGTTTTATATCTTTTCAGGTAGCGCAGGGCATCACGATTTTTCTTCAAGTGGCTGAATATCCCTATAAGTAATTTATAGGTGAGTATTTCCTGAAGAAAATAATTCCGTTCTCGCGCTTCTTCCTGAAGCATCTTCAATTCTCTGATCAGGTAACGCATATTGATAGTGGCATCCTGCAGATTTACGCGCACTAACTGCACTCTTGCTACCAGATTCCAGTATTGAAACTTATTCTTACGGCATAATTGCAGCGCATTTTCCAGTGCTGCCCGTGATGGTGCAATCTTTCGCTGTGATATAAATATCTGTGCTATACCGATATTATTGATCGCCAGCGCATACTCACTCGTTATACGGTTGATATATTCCTGACTATTCAGAAAACACGTCGCCGCTTCTTCGTAGTTTTTTCGCAGTGTATGAACAAAGGCCTGCATCTGCCAGTAAAATTCAGGTTGTTTATCAAGCTGCGGTTTATTTTTTCCCAGCAGGTTCTCTATACCTTCCACATCTCCTATCTGGTTCAGATAATAAAACCAGGTCTTAACCATCGGGGTTACTTCCTGAAAGTTACCTTCTATTAATTGCTGATCGTGCTCCGCAATAAATGCGCGCAGATAATTAAAGTTAAATTGCTTACTGCGGCTTATCGCCAGATTATAGATTATGGAATTTTTAAACTTTTCCGGTTTCATCGTGCTGCTTAATTTGGCTGCTTTATTCAATTCCCATTCCGCCTGGAAAAACTCTCCCTGCTTTATGTATGCTTCTCCATAGTTCAAATAGCTGAGGATTAAACTGGAGCGGTTGTTAACCTGCTTGCTTATCTCTTTTGCCTTTTGTAAATAATCGAATGCTTCCACTAAATTACCTTGACGCAGAGCAATATCTCCCAGATTGTTATATACGATGCCCAGCTTACGCTTGTAATGTATGGTATTCCACGTTGACAAGGCTGTCAAATAGCTCTCTTTTTCATTGATATTGTCACCTTCCGCATAATAAAGCTGACCCAGGTTTACATATATACTCCCCTGCTCTATAAAGTAGGCCGGCTTCGTGCAACTGATGTTTTTGTGAAGATACTCTTTTATGAATTTTATCGCCTCAGTGATTTTCCCCTCATGCGAAAGTTCAAAGCTCTTTAAATCTGTGTAGGTCGTCTCAAATTCTTCATATAACTCCATTGTTGCCAGTTCGGTGAGTACATTGTGCAAATCTGCATATTGCCCCATGCGAACATAATATTTCCCTTGCAGCAGTAATACGCGCATTCTTTCAAATTCATTCTCGGCAAGTGGCAGCGCCTGCTTAAGCGCTTTCTGGGCATTCTCGTTGCGTTCCATTTCCAGTTCAAAGGCTGCTGTAAGAAAATGTTTCTCAAAACTGTCTGACATCCGTCGGACCACTCGGGCAAAATCCTTAGGCATCTGATTTAATTCCAGCCAGTTCGCATAAGAAACCAGAAGGAACATATCTTCCCGGAATTCTTGTTTCTGAAGGCTCGAAAGGCTCTTCAAATCATATTTCAACACAGAAACCATTTCTTCAAAACCTTTGACAAATTCTTTGCGGCTTTCATAGTATTTCGCCAGAAACTTCAAATACAACCGGTAACGTACCGTGTTGTTACAATCTCCAGCATGATCTAAAAGCCCTTTTAAGGTCGCTTCCGAATTTATATTCTCATTTCGGAGATATTCCATCAGATTCCTGGATCTTATTTGATTCCATTCGTCTTCAGATTCCGATTCCCCAACCTCCTGATCTGAAAAATAGAGCAGTACCATCTCTGATATCCGCTTGTGACATGTTTCCTCACACTCCCGCTGGAATCGCTGTCGGGCTTCCCGATAGGTGAAAAATATCTGGTCTCTTTCTTTATAGAGGATCTCGTTGTTTTCTCCATCACTTAGAACCTGATAAAGTTCTTTGTCACTTAGCTGTAACACTGTCCTTATCAGCTCCGTGGTTAAGGGCACTTCAATTGTTGCCAGAGGCAGCATCTGCAGATAGGTACCTGCTGCCAGGTGACTCATCTTCTGGAAAATGTCGTCTATTAACTCATTTGGCAGCCTGTAATCTTTCCAGTTTCGCTCAAATGTGAAATTTCCACTATCCCAGATCAATCGATGGCTGGTCATGTCAATCAGTACTTTTTCAATGAACTGCGGATTGCCCCAGGTTCGCCGGCGCAGCATCTCCAAAAAAGATTCCGGTATCTCTGTCTTTAATAATTTCTTTACATAATCTCTCGTCTCTTCCAGGCTTAAGGGCTCAAGTCTTATCGTTACCGGATGTTGCAGATCCTTCAACCTGCGGGCATCATTAACGCTTAAAATGATCATTATCCGCAAATTCGTCAGGTAATTGGTGGAAAAAAAATTGAGAAATTCTATTACGTCATTCGTTATATACTGGCAAGACCGGATCGTAAATATTAACGGTCGCTCCGCTGATAATACTTTCAGAAAATTGCTGGCAAGCTCAAAATCCTTCTGCAGATCCGTCTCCCTGTCCGTTTCCAGAAGGTTGGGATTATCAAATATGTATCTGCTCATCTGATCTGATACGTCACACATCTCTTTCTGAAATTGCCGGTTACTTTCTACAGATTTGTAAAACTCCTTCATCAGTGCAAAAAATGGATCCTTGTTCTGCGGACTGCAATTATAATCAAATATGAAATATTCTCCTGTTAAAAGATGATAGCGGAATAATACCAAGGCATGCGTTTTGCCCATTCCTTTTCCCGCATGCAGGGTTATCAGTTTGCCATTACCTTTTAATACCGAGTCAAGATAATCAAGCAGGTTATGTGCATAATCCTGCCTTACTATATATTCACTGAGCTGAATCTGATGCACCAGGGAGAGTTTTTGAGAAAATGCGTATTTCTTCGGCTGAATACTGTTGATGTAAGATATTATCTCTTCTGCTGAACCGTAACGTTCTTTCGGATTCATGTCCAGTAACTGTAGAATCATGTTTTCCAGATTTACCGGTATCTGCTTATTCAGTTTGCGCGGAAACTGGGGAATAAGACTCAAATTTCTACTTTCCTGGAACTGCCGCATTATCGTTAAAGAAAATGGCAGCGAACCTGTTGTTATTTGATATAAGATCACTCCCAGACTGTAAAAATCGCTCTGGGGAGTGGGCTGACTGTTTTGATAAAGCTCCGGTGCTATATACGGCAGATAATTGCTCATTATGTTCTCATTCCGCAGATCAACTTTGCTCAATCCATAATCCATTATCTTTACTTCCAGTGAAGCATTTACTATCTCAAAACCTATATTGGATGGCTTCAATTGCTGATGTACAAGATTCTGGCTGTGTAATGCACTCAATGCATAGCTGAGCTTTACCACTATATCATAGAGAAGCTCCAGTTTATCTGGTAAAAAATTGAAATCTGCCAGCGTCCTCCCTGCATAAAAATCGCTGATATAATAGATGTGCTGATTAAAATTTCCAAAATCATGGATTTTGATCAGATTGTCATGCGTAATATTTTTTACATGGTGCATCCGCTCCGGTGAAAAATGTTCGTAAAACTCATTGCTGGAGATGCCGTCAAAAAGCTTCAAAGCATAAGTTTTTTGCTCTCTTATGTCTAATACTTTAAATAACCGCGACCAGGGTCCGCCGCCCATTTCTTTTATTACTTCATAACGTGAATCTATTATCATTTCCACTCCGCTTAATAATGAACTATTTTTACGATTCTCTGATCGAAGCTTCTATTGTCAATATAATATCCATTTTTCACATTATTTATCTATTATAACCATCCTGTTCCGTGCTCCACTTCATTCCAACTTCCTATAAAAAATCCGCCTCTGAAGCAATATTACTTCTTGAGGCGGAGTTAATAAGTAGCAGCTATATTAAAAAGCTAACGCAAATCCTGCTGTCATTGAATTATATGTTCCGATATTATAATCAAAATTAAGATTAAATACGCCTAACCGGAAATTTGATCCGATGGTCAACCGTGATGAATTAGGACTTTCCAGTTCAAAACTGATCTGACGTACTTCTGGATCCACAAGATCATATTCAAGTATGTAATCATATTTGAATTCCATCTTGCAGTTTTCTGCCATAAAACCTGCATAAGGCGTCCAGGAAAGCATACGTAAACCAAATGTCTTGCTTACATTGATACCGTAACTCGTCGATTTTGTCGTCATGATTCCTGCAATGTCAAGTGATTGGGTGAAAAATGCCAAACCCACATCTACAGGTATCGGATATGGAATCCATACTTTCGGATTATGCTGGATACCGAATCCCATATAATCTATATCCCCCAGATCTTGAATTTCATAAGTTGGCAGATAACGTAAAGTGAAACGTGTACCGTAGATCGTGCCAAATTTTAACTGGGGTGCTACCAGAGGCATATAATTAAAATCAGTTAATATTCCTCCAACTCCCAGTGGAAACTCCGTTCCAGGCAAATCCAGCGTCTGGGTTCCCACTGAGGGGATTACCACATCTATGGGTTGATCGGGAAATTCAATCACTATTTCCTCATCGCTCGGCCCTATGATTGTAGGACCAGACATACCTACCGTGAATTGCTGCTCCATTATTGCATCTACAATATAATCATAAATCGCTGGATCATAAGTATCCGGATCGATACCATCAGCAATCGTTTCCGCCTGCTGCCGATTGAAATAGAAGTTACCGCTGGTGTTAAAATGATCGTCCTCATCCTTTAAAGGTGTCGCCATTACCACAACTCCTACTTCCAATGTAAATCCCAGTATTTTAGTTGCCGGAGCTTTGTGATACCACCCGCCGTTAATGTCCACTCCAAATCCGGATACGATAGGACCCACATAGGCTTCTGCTGCTGTTCCCGAAAGCTGTTCCAGAGTATCACCCAGATCCTGAGCTATTAATCCGGTTACTGAAAATAAAATAAACAGAAAAAAAATTAACATCTTACGCATAAAAACCTCCCGTTTGGTAATGGTTGATATAATACCCAATACCACTTTTCATGTCAAATAGTTTATCACTGCCTATTGGCATTCTCCCCAATAATTATAGATTAATATTTCCAACCTGATCAAATATTTTGCTCAGCATAGAGACAAGAAATCTGGCATCCCCCCGTTTTTCTTTTCATAGATGTATTAATATGTATGAATAACTTACCAGTTAAGTTGGACTTGCACCGCTGCCGGCACTCCAGAATTGGGACGAGAGCAACGGCTAATCGCTCAGGTTAGGTGTATAATTCCATAGCCTGCCATCAATCATAAACAGCAAATAAAAAAAGCGCTTGTGGATACTCACAAGCGCCTTTAACAGTTAATCTGCCAGTTACTATTTAAGCATCAGGCATTTTCTCACGGCTTCTGATCTGCCGTTTACTCTTAGTTCATATAAATATACTCCCGATCCTGCTTGATTTCCGGAAGTGTTATTCCCATCCCACTCAACGTTATAAATACCTCTCTGATAATTTTGACTAACAAGATTTCTGATTTTTTGTCCTTTCAAATTATAGATAGAAATTTGAACCTCACTATCTTCAGGAATTGAAAATGAAATGGTAGTGGAAGGATTAAAAGGATTGGGATAATTCTTATTCAGGCTTATTTCTGAGATTTCCGGTGAATATGTGCCTCCGTTTGCCCTGTATTCATCAAGTAATTCCCATAATTCAGTTTTTCTTTCTTCTGCCTGTTCAATACTGAGCAGTTCATTCTGAGAATTTTGGAAATTGAGAAATGCTGCTCTGTTACCACCTGCCGAAGCATCCAGATATGTATATACGATATCAAGTTGAGTATAAACCGAATCAATAAAGGATAGCTCATCATCAAGTAATTCTTCATATTCGGTAATCGCCTCCTGATAATTTCCCAGCAATCGGTAGCAGAATATTTTCTCCATTTGTGCTGTCAAGGCTAATTCTGTTTCCGGATAATCGCTTAAAAGTTCGTCAAAATACATCTGAAGCTCAATCAACTCTTCTTCCGTCTCAGAACAATTTGCTAATCGGTTTGCTGACCAGATAGCTTCTAATGATGTTGGGTTTTCTGCAATACTTGCCATATATGCTGTTTTTGCCCATTCATAATCGCCTTCCGATTCAGCTATAAAACCGGCGGAAAACAAACCATCCCCAGCTAAAGGATCATGATTTACCCAGGGAGTCGTTGCAATTGGAAGAAAATTCACCAGCCAGTTGGAGGGATAGAAGGAATTCTCAATCTCATTTTCAAGTATTGTCCCCCACCATTGATCACGGCAATAATATTCCAGAGTTGTTGCATCCTGGTTATAGATGGAATAACTATTACCAAAAATTATATCATTAAATCTTTTATCTACAACCGGATATGAAGTACCGCTGGTTCTAATCTCAGGATAATCTGTTGCATCATAATGTGTATAGCTTATAGTTGTGTAAGTAACTACTGGATTAGAACCACGGTTTGCTAGAATCCCGGCATATTTATTGGCATAGATCGTATCACTTTCCACTGCTGCTGATGCGTTATAAAACCATAACCCGTAATTATTACCGGTAAACTTGCTCTTCTTAATCTCCGAACGGTAAGGAGTTTCATGACTGTCTCTTAGAAAAACTCCAAACTGATAATTGTCGTGGATATAAGTATTGGTTATTTGATAACGCTGAGGTTTTTCCAGATATATACCCCTGTCATTAAACAGAAACTCACAATTATCAACAAAGATCTCGCCCTTACTATTTAAAGGAAATTGAGCGTTCTGAAATTCACAATATGCCAGATCAGCTATTCCGGTATCGGTAACTTCTATCTTATACCAGTTATTAGCCTGATATTTATCGAAAATAATATGATTCTCCTCTGTCCCGGTTGCTGTAAATAATCCATCAACGGTCAGATAGAAATCTTCCGCTAATTCCGGATGAGAGCCAGGAAGAAAAACAATCTCTGCATCTGACGATACTGATATCTCTCCGCTTAAAACAATGGCACCTCTTCCAAATTGTACCACATCCTGTATAGTGACAGCATCAAAGCCTCCTTGATGAATGATCAGCTCCTCCGTCAGCAGATTACCGGCAACTAAGTCTGCATAAGCATAATTAACATAAAAATACATATCATCATAAGCCAGAGAATAAATATTATCTTCAATTGTGCCCCGGCCGCTCCCAGACTGCTGGTAACCATATTCCGTTTTTGAGTAAAAATCCTCCGGCTCGACATTACAGCGGAGTATCCTGTATTTCGGTCTGTCGTCTGATGCCGTCTTATGAGTCACATGCAATTCATCATCATCCCATTCCACCATAACCTCTTCGGCTTCATACTCTGATTCATAAAGTACCACATTAGCGAATCTGGTGCGAGGATCATGCACTTCAAGGTAATTATCACCATTAAGGATCAGTTTCTTTATATCAGAACAGTCTGAATTTGTTTCCACAAGGAAGAATCCGGCTGAAGTGATGAACTGAATATCATATTCCGAATATCCAATATAAGTATTATCCTTATTTACTGCTGCATAACAATTATACCCATCTGGCATTTCATACTTCACAATAAATTTGCCTGTCCCATCTGCCGTTAGCAATGTATCCATGTTTGCCGGATCATTAGATGGTATTAATAAGATATTTTGTCTCAGTATCATTCACAACTGCTTTCAATCTGATGTGTTCATAAGAATGAGTACGATTCCAATAATAATAACCAACCGGCATCCCATCATCAACTTCAATATAATATGGACTGGATGCACCAATAGCGCCTACTAAATGCACTTCCTGACCAGTTTCATTATATCCCGCTGATAATAGGAATGTATCATCCGATATCAAGCTGAGATTACTGCTCTGTGTATATTCCCCAAAATGTAGTAAATTCCAGAGAGTATCCGATGCCGTTCCTTCTAACCGAACTACATCATCAACAATGACGAAATACTCCTTATCAAAAAAATAACAATTTCTGTTATTTCTCACTATATCGGATTCATGGGGATATATTTCATAATCCACATATATATTCAGGTGCTCCATATCATTATTTTTTATAAAATAATTCTTATATGAAGGATTAGCGGCTGATACTGTTTGCGGATTATTAGTACCTTGCAAGTAAAATTCTGTCATTTTTTGGCAGAATATTCAGCTAAAACCTTGCGTATGGTCGCCAGACCTCCGCAATGGTTGACTAAGAGAATCGCGATCTATAATGAGACGACCATTGCGGAGGTTTGCAAACATTCGCCAGGTATCGCCCGTAAATCAGCAAAATTTCTTCTTTGCGCTTATTTCGCACCTTCTTGATGAGCCGGAAGCTTGCTAAGGCTATTCGTGGGTGATAATCTTCTTTTCATTGGTACTGGCTTGTCCAGGTTAGGATCTACAAGTTTTCGGAACCTTGGTTCATTCTTCCGTAATTGATAATAACTCATAAGAGTATCTTCATGAACCGTGCTGTCTCCATTATAATGATGAGCAAGATTTAAATATTCTTTCAAAGAATCAGGATTTACAATTACCAGACTATGTGCATAGGGACTACGTGTCCACTCCAAAGCATTTCTTGCATAATTAGTATAATCATGTGCCTTGTAACCAGGATCCACTAATAAATACTTACCATAAGCGAATAATTGATAACTGGTCTGATCGCCATGTTCATGGTAAGATGGGTCAAGTGAATTATCATAATTTACATACATTTGAATACTATTCTCAAATTCAGTTTGGTCTGATACTGAGCTTCTAAAAACAGTGAGTTCTTCATCAGACCATGTACCATTTGTGATAATCTCAGGTACTGTTTCCGGTTCAGAAAAAATGCTTGTTGTTTTATTTGGATTATATGAATACACGGGACGGAAATAGGTGGACCAATGTATTAATGGAGGACCATCATAATTATCATATCTGTCCATCCATTGGCTAAAATACCATCTGATCTGTTGATCTAATTCTCCACCAATAGTATTGTTATAGTAGAAGTCATAAAATCCGGTTACAAATATTTCAGCCGCAAAATTTCGTGAGTCGCTTTGAGAATATAAATGCGAATATGAGTCATCCAATGTTAATAAGGACATATCTGGTTTAATCATATTAATGGTTTTATACATTGTGTTAGTAACTAAATCAGAATTATAGAGATTTATTCCGGTTGTCCTTAGATAAGCTGTCATAAATAAATCTATGTCATCATATACATTAGGACTAAAATAGGTCAAACCCTCGCTTAAATATCCCGCTGTTGAAGTGAAAAAATCTAAAAAACCGTACTTTGTCTCATCAAGGTATGGTATCGGATACTCAAATAACATCTCGATTGCATATTCTGTATAATCATCATCCAATAGATTCTCATAAGGTGTTCCATTAAAAAGACACCCAATATATCCAAGTATAGCATAAGCCCTCAAAGGACAAAATTATTCCGGCAAACCGTCATTATTATTAGGTCGTAATCCCCACGTATCGGCATACCTGTCAGCCAGATAATAAAGTGTATCTGCCATCACTGATAACTTGAGGCAAAGTGAATCCCGTTGAGCTTCGTTGACATAATACCATAACATGTCCACCATTATTGCTGTCTTTAATACAACTCTCGAATAATCAAAATTTTCTAAATTCTCCCAAACAATATCTAGTGAGAGATAATCTGGAACAGAACTAATCAATGGATCATCTTCAAGAAGGAAGTCACTTGCATGATCAAGTTTCATGTATGGGTGTGTATCTTCATCGGGCATATCAAGTCCAATAGCCCCCCAAATTGCTTCTTTGGAATAATCTTTACACCTGGATAATGCCCAGCTATCTTCTCTGCTAGGTTCATCTCTAAGAGTAGAATCTACTCTGCAATTTGAATCAGTAAACACCTGCCATTAATGCTGAGCTGCTTGATCGCTTCCCGAAGAAAACACATTTCGGATATTCTCCATATGGCTTTCACTCATCGTTTTGGTACAATCGACGGCATATGGTTGTGCAATTAAGTAATTACAAATAGCGATAATACAACATAACATTAATACATTTCTTTTCATCTGAATCCTCCTACTAATATTTTCTTTCTATATTTCTGATGATAAATTATTTCATCAGAATCATTTTTTGCACTGCAGAATTATAATTATCCCCTTTTATTCTATAAAAATATATCCCGGATGCATATCCTCCGCCATCCCAAACATAGGTTTTGTCGTTTTCTTCAAGTTTTACTGAATGGACTTCTTGTCCCTTAAAATTATATATTTCAAGAATTGGTTTCATAACTTCTTTATTAAAATTGTAACTAATTATAGTAATTGGATTAAACGGATTAGGATAATTACTTAAATTGATTGAATTTATGAAATCAATTTTATCTTCTTTTATATCGGTATAATAGCCTTCAGCATCTGTTTTAATGATAAAAATACTGCTCGAAGAATGTGACGAAGCAAGCACAAAACAGCCATCTTCCAGTTCTTTTATGCTATTATATATACCTGGTACTCCCTGATACAATTGAAAGTTACTGAATGAAAGAGAATCTCCATCACTATCTATTTTCATGATAGCAGCTGCCATGAATAGAATAAAGTTGCTATCTATTGTTTCCATACAAGTTCTTATATTCCAACTATTATAATTATTAACGAAAATAATTTCTCCATCCTGTTCGAATTTACCTAAAAACCCGTCACTTCCACTGCATAGAATTTTGTTATCATAAGTTTTAATTATGCAATTACCTTGATTGTTTTCTCCATTGATATCGAATACTCTTGTCCAGAGTGAATCACCATCAGCATCCGTTTTAATAACAAGAATATCATTGTCTCCATAATTAACTCCAGTCATTAAATAACCATAATCGCTTGCTTGAGTTATTGAGAATATAATGCCAGAATCAGTATCAATTATGCTCGTCCAGATTGTTTCGGCGTCCGGTGTTATTTTTCTCAGAGCAGGATTAGAATCACTTCTTCCACCAAGTATTATGTTTCCATCAGAGGTAGTATCCATCGAAAAAACTCCAATCCCGTCATAAGGCATTGCCCAGA